>NZ_PQHY01000076.1:0-30630 GCF_003385175.1 Amycolatopsis ruanii | reverse complement strand
CACCTCGATCGGCCGGCTCGACGAGCTGACCAACACCGCCGAGTTCCTCGTGCACCACGAGGACGTGCGCCGCGGCGCGCCCCCTCACCCCCTACCGGCCGGTAGGGTGGTCGCATGGGTGTCGCCGCTGAGGAACGTCGTCTGCTGAGCCTCCTGCTGGACGAGACCGGGCCCGACGCGCCCACCCTGTGCCAGGGGTGGCTGACCCGCGACCTCGCCGCGCACCTCGTCGTGCGGGAGAGCCGTCCGGACGCCGCCCTGGGCATCCTGCTGCCGCCGCTGGCCGGGCACACCCAGCGCGTCCAGGACGCGATCGCCGCGCAGCCGTGGCCCGAGCTGGTCGACCGGGTCCGCCGCGGGCCGGCCTGGTACTGGCCCACCTCGATCGGCCGGCTCGACGAGCTGACCAACACCGCCGAGTTCCTCGTGCACCACGAGGACGTGCGCCGCGGCCGTCCGGGCTGGGCACCCCGCCCGGCCGAGGCCACCCGCGACGCCGCCGCGTGGCGCGCCGCCCGGACCGCGGCCAGGATCAACCTGCGCCGCGTACCCGTCGGCGTCACGCTGCGCACCACCGACGGCCGCGAAGCCACCGCCAGAACCGGCGCCGAGCAGGTCACCGTCACCGGCGACCCCGTGGAGCTGCTGCTGTTCGTCTTCGGCCGGGACGCCGTCCACGTGACCTTCGACGGCGACGCCGCCGCCATCGGCCGGCTCAAGGCCGCCGGCCGCGGGATCTAGCCGGCCGAGAAGTTTTTGCGCCATTCGCCAGACGCACCGTAGTCGCGCCAGTACGGTCGGCTCATGGAGAAGGCCGAGGGGGTGGTCCGGACGGTGCACGAGGCCCTCGGCCGCGCACTGGACCGGCTGCGGGACGATCCGGGTTTTCGCACCGGGTTGACGCCGGGCGACCCACGGCTGGAAGGCACGCGGGTCGCGATGACGGCCGTGGTGGACGAACTGGAAGTCCGGGTGGCGCCGGTCATGGCCGCGTGGGCCGACATGGTGCGCCGCGGCGCCGGAGCACACCCGCGGATCGCCCCGTACCATCCGCGCGTCGCGTTCGCGGCGTTCGTGGAGGCCACCCGGGTCGCGCACGCATCGTTCGCCACGTACACCGGCAGGGGAGTCGAGACGCTGCTGACCCTGTCCAAGCAGCAACTCGACATCGCCGTCGCCGGTCTCGATGAACCTCCGCCTCTGCCCAAGCCCACGCCCAAGGCCACGCCCACGTCCGCGGACGGGCCGACGGGACGCATCGGCGCCCGCCCTTCGGCTGGCCCGCGGTTCTACGAAGATCCTGACGAACAGCGGCGGCAGGCCCTTCTGGACGGGTTGTACGAGCGTGCACTGCCGTTGGCCGAGGCCATCGCGGACACGGCGCCGGCACCGGGCTCGGCCCGTGCCGGCTCGGATTCCGGGATCCCGGGTCCCTACGACGACGTGCGCGAGCCGTGGTACCGCCGCGCACTGCGGCGGCGCGGGTAGCCGGTGACCGGGATATTCCAGAGCGCCCTCGCCGGTGGGCGCGGGCTGCTGGTCGGCTGGATCCTGCCCAGCCTGATCAACGTGCTGATCTTCGGGTTCGTGGTGGTGCCGGAACTGAGCCGGTTCGACGCGCCCGGCGCCGAGGCGGCTCGCGCCGCGATCTTCGGCCTGGTCGCCACCGCGGTGCTCGGCCTGGTCCTGGCGGCCCTGCAGATCCCGCTCTACCGCGTCCTCGAAGGCCATCTCGGCTGGCCCCGCCGCCTGGCCCAGGCTCGTCGCCGGCGCCATCTGGCCCGCAAGCACCTGGTGCGCAACCGCGTCGACGCCGTGTCCCTGGTGCGGCGGGAACGCCACCTGACCGGCGACGAGAAGTCCGTGCTGGACGCCTTCCGCGCGCACCCGGTCATCAGCCGCCACCTCGCCGCGGATCTCCGCAGGGGCCCGGTCTGGTTCGCGGTGCTGGAGGAGCGGTTGCATCGGTACCCGGTGGACGACCGGCAGGTCGCCGCGACCCGGCTCGGCAACGCGATCCGGCGGTTCGAGGAGTACGGGCACGACCGGTACCGGCTCGACTCGCAGGTGCTGTGGCACGAACTCAACGCCGCCGTGCCCGAACCGGTGCGCAAACAGACCGACGACGCCCGGATGAGCGTCGACTTCTTCGTCTGCCTGCTCTACGGGCACCTGCTCGTCGTCGTGGCAGCCGGGATCGATCTCGCCCTCGGCGCCGCCGTGCGTCCCTGGCTGGTCGTGGCGACGATGATCGGCCTGCTGCCGCTGACGGTGATCTGGTACCGCCTGGCCGTGGTGGCCACCGACGAGTGGGCAGGCGCGGTCCGGGCGATGGTCAACCTCGGCCGGCAGCCACTGGCCACCGCACTCGGGTTCGCGCTTCCGCAGCAGATCGACGAGGAACGCGCGATGTGGCGCCTGTTCGGTGATTTCGTCGGCTCCGGGTTCCGGCCGGGGCTGGATGCCCTGGACGCGTACCGGGTCGCTCCCGAGGAGCCCGGCGCGGGCGATCCGCCCAGGCCCGCCGAACCGGCGCCCGGTGACGGCAGGCCGTCCTGAGCCCCGGTCTTTCGGCCCTAGCCGCGGCCCGGGACGAGGACGACGCTGGAGGGTTCCGGGCACCACCACCAGCATCGAGGGAGGGTCTCGTGTACGCACGCATCAACACGCTCATCGGCGACCCCGCCCGGATCGACGAGGTCACGCACTACCTGGACACGACCGTGCGCCCCTTCGTGGAGGCGCAGGCCGGCAACCGCGGGCTGGCCGTCCTCACCAACAGCGAGCTGGGCATCACCGTCGCCGGGACCTACTGGGACTCCGCGGAGTCGATGACGCTCTCCGAGCACGCCGTGGAAGCCTCCCGCAAGGAAGCCGCCGAGCTGGGCGCGGGCCTGATCACCGTGGACCACTTCGAGGTCCCGGTCTTCGTCCGCCGCAGCCGCCCCGGTCCGGGCGCCGGCGTCCGGATGACCACCATCGACTGCCCGCCCGGCGAGGTCGGCGCGGCGATCCAGGCCTTCCGCGAGAACGCGGTGCCCGGCCTGGTGAAGATGGACGGGCTGTGCAGCGCGCAGATGCTCGCCGACCGCGAGCAGGGCCGCTGCCTGGTGATCGCCGCCTACGAAACCATGGAGCAGCTGGCGGACAGCCGCGCCGCGGTGGCCCGCCTGCGTGCCGACACCCTGGCGCGGATCCACGCGCAGGTCCGGTCGGTGGGCGAGTACCGGCTGCTGTTCACCACCGTGCGGGAGGGCGGCACGAACAGCCTCACCCAGCGGTGGGTCGACCTGTGGAACGCCGGCGACCGCGAGGGCTGGCGGGGCATGACCGACCAGACCGCCTTCGAGCTCCGCGCTCCCGGCGGGTTCCGGCTCGCCGGACGCGAGGCGCTGGAGGCGGAGTGGTCGACCTGGCACGACGCGTTCCCGGACAACCAGATCGCGGTCATGAGCATCCACGGCGACGAGGACGGCGGCGTGCTGGAGGGCCGCTTCCAGGGCACCCACACCGGCCGGCTGGTCACCCCGGCCGGCGACATCGCCCCGACGCAGCGGACGGTGGACATCCCGTTCTGCGAGGTCCACCGCGTCCGGGCCGGCCAGATGACCGACAGCCACCTCTACTACGACCAGCTGGAGCTGCTGATCCAGCTCGGGAAGATCGACAGCTGACGCCGCCGGCCGTGATCGGTGGATCTTCTACCGCTTCGGAGGACGTGGCGTTCCGGAACCGGGCGCCTGGGCTCCCCCGGCTCGCTTGCTGTTGCGGATGACCGGTGCGCTCTCGAGCTGGCGGATCCCCGGCAGCGTGCCCATGCCGCGTTCGAGGAAGTCGTAGAGGGAGTCCACGTCGCGGCAGGCGGCGAAGACCAGCAGGTTGGCCGGGCCGGTGGTGGCCGCGGCGAAGGCGACCTCGGGATGCGCGGCGAGGGCTTCGGCCGCCGGGCGCATCCGGGCCGGATCGACGGTCAGCCAGAGGATGGCGAGGGTCTCGAACCCCAGGAGCAGGGGATCGATGTCCACGTCGAAGAACAGCGCGCCGCGCTGACGCAGCTGCGCGAGCCTGCGTGTGGCCGTCATCTCCGACCAACCGGTCGCCTTGGCGAGATCGGGGTAGGTCGCCCGGCCGTCGCGGGCGAGGGCGGCCAGCAGCTGCTCGTCGCCGTCTTGCAGCACGACCCGTTCTTTCCGGTCGCGCGGTGGTTCGGGGGCGAGAGCCGCGATCTGCTCGGGCGTGAGGAAGTCGGCCCTGCCGTGCCAGCCGGACGGGCCGCCGGCGAAGACGCGCAGCAGGCAGTGCGCCGTGACGCCGGTGACCCGGGGTGTCCTGGGTAGTTGCCCGAGGAGCAGCGCGTCGCGTTTGCCGGTGCTGCGCACCCGCGTGACGCAGCAGATCTGCTTTCCCCCGGAGGTGAGGCACACCCAGGAGGTGTCCGGCCGGCGAGCCAGCGCGTCGGCGACGGGCACCGCCGCGTCGGGTGTCACCTGGACCCGGACGAACCATTCCACCCAGTCCAGCCGCCGGGCGTCCGGCAGGCCGATCACCCGGAGCGATCCGGTGGACCGAAGCCTGCGGTAGCGCCGCGCGACTGTCTGATCCGATACACCGACCACGGACGCGATGCGGCTGAAGGGCGCGCGGCCGTCGACGTGCAGCGCGTGGACGATCGAGCGGTCGAGCTCGTCCAGGACCAGGGAACTCACCGGCGTCAGGGTAGCGGGGGTCAGGCGAAGTGCCTGACGTGCGGGAACGGCGGCCAGCCGGGTGATCCGGTGTGGACGAGTCCCGTCCAGGCGCGTTGCACCTGGTCCACCAGCCGCCGTAGATCGGCGGGATCGGCGCCGGCCAGCATCGGCGCCGCGCGCCAGGCGTCCAGGCCGCCGAACACGAACGGCAGTTCGATGCAGTGGCAGGCGCCGAAGGGGCTGCCGGGTGGTGACCAGTCGAACCGGAAGGCGAAGGCGGAACCGGCCTGCCGGGCCAGCCGGCGGCTGCCGTCGCCGAAGAGCCGCGCGGTCAGGTCCGCGGGCGCGCCGGGGAAGAACGCCGAGGCCTCGTCGCGGGTCGTGCCGATCAGCACGGGAAGGTCGCCGGGCGCGCCGGCGAGCAGGTCGGCGGGGACGCCGTCGGCGACCAGCTGGAACGGTGGGGTCACGGACAGCGGCGCCGCCCTGCGCCGCGCGAGTTCCTGCTGGGCGGCCAGGAGGCGGGGAACGGGCACGGTCCGCAGGTGTTCTGCCTCGGCCGGGTGCGGGCCGAGAACCTCCAGCAGGTGGCGGCCGATCCCGGCTGCTTCCCGTCGGCTGAACGGGGTGACCCCGGCCGGTGTGCTCTGCAGGATGACCTGGTGGAACAGGCCGGGACCAGCGGGACGGCCCAGGAGCGCGAGCGCCGACAGCGCCCCGGCGGATTGCCCGGCCAGCGTGACGCGGTCCGGGTCGCCGCCGAACGCGACGATGTTGTCCCGCACCCACGTCAACGCGGCGATCTGATCGAGCAGGCCGAGGTTGGCCGGACCGAACCCGGGTGACAGGTACAGGTACCCGAGGGCGCCCAGCCGGTAGTTGACCGTGACGACCACCATCCGGCCGCGTTCGGCCAGCAGGGCTCCGTCGTACCAGGCTTCCGCGCCCGATCCGCTGGAGAATCCGCCGCCGTGCAGCCACACCAGCACCGGCAGCCCGGTCCCGCCCGGAGTCCAGACGTTCACGGACAAGCAGTCCTCGGCCTGGGCCAGGTCGCTGCCCGGCCCCATGATGCGGGCCAGCCGGGAGGGCGGCTGCGGGCACGCCGGACCCGGGTGGCCGGCGTCCCGCACCCCCGCCCAGGCGGGGGCCGGCCGGGGCGCGGCGAACCGCCCGGCGCTGCCGTACGGGACACCGGGAAAGGCCGTGACCGCGCCGGTGGGAACACCGCGCAGTGCCCCGGCGGGCGCGCGAACGAGGCCGGTCATCGGTCACGCCGCCAGGAAGGCGATGGCCGCGCCGCGGGCCTCACCGGCGCCGACGAAGAACCCGCCGGGCAGCTCGCGGACGGTGAACCCGTTGCTCTCGACCAGGGCGCGAGCCGCGTCGACGTCCGTGACGGCGACGGCCTGCCCCGCGAGGTAGGGCAGCGTGGGCACCGGCTCGCCGGGCAGCACCTCGCCGAAAGCGGAGACCGCGACGATCTCCATTCGGCCGGTCGGGAGGGACAGGACCCGCAGCGGTTCCTCGGCCACGGGTTCGGTGCCCAGGGTGAGGGCGTAGCGAGCGACCGTGGCCTCCAGGTCGGCGTCGTCCACCACCAGCAACACGCTGTGCAGCTGGATCGCGCCGTTGGCGTGGCTGGTGTAGCGGGGCTGGTGGATCAACTCGGGCGTCAGGTGGTGCGCGATGTGGATCAGCCCTTCCGGGGTGAGCGCGCGGTCCAGGTGAATCGCCTGGAACCGCGCGGTCGCCGTCCCGCCGGGGGTGGCGACGTCCCGTTGCAGTGGCAGCACCCCGGACGACGACAGTCCCGCTTCGCGCAGCCGCTGGTAGACGGTACCGGCGTCGTCGCAGCCGAACGAACAGCCGTGCAGGCCCTCGTACCGGGCGATCAGCGGGCGGATGTTCCACGGGTCCACCGAGCCGTCGCCGAACAGGCCGAGCAGTTCCAGGTAGGTCCGGCCGAACAGCGCGCACCGGTTGCCGGCGCCCATCGGCTTGCGCTCGCCGCCGGGGCGATCGGAGCCGGTGTGCAGCGACAGCGGGCTGAGGGTGAAGCCGAGCGCCTCGTACGTCGCGGCGGTGGCTTCGATGTCGGTGGTGTACAGGACGGAGTGGTCGATGCGGTCGATGTCGTGATCAGTCACGCCGCACAGGTTGCTGCTGCGGTCCCGGTTTCGCCCAGCCACCGGAGCGCAGCTGGGGGATTCCGACGGAGCACGGCCGCCGGTGCTGGAATCCGCCGCGGGCACGTCGTGTGGGACGCTGCCGGGGTGACACGCAAGGTGATCCTCGACGTCGACACCGGTACCGACGACGCGGTCGCGATCATGCTGGCCGCCCTGCACCCCGATCTCCACCTGGCCGCCGTGACCACCGTCAGCGGCAATGTGCCCCTGCCGGCCACCACCGACAACACGTTGCGCGTGCTGGACGCCATCGGACGGCCGGACATCCCGGTGCACGCGGGCCTCGCACACCCCGTCGCGCGGCGCGGGTTTCCCGGGCAGACGCACTTCGAGCGCGACTCGGCCCGGGACATGCACGGCACCTCCCTGCCGCTACCCACGCCGGTGACGGCCGCGCGCGAGGAATCCGCGGTGGAGTTCCTGCTGCACACCCTGCGCACCACCACCGAGCCGGTGACGCTGGTGCCGGTCGGGCCGCTGAGCACCATCGCCACCGTGCTCGCCGCCGATCCGTCCGTGCGGGACGCCGTCGACGAGGTCGTGATCATGGGCGGGGCGCACGCCCACGGCAACGTGACGCCCTCGGCCGAGTTCAACGTCTGGGCCGACCCGGAGGCCGCGGCGATGGTCTTCTCGGCCGGTTTCCCGCGCCTGACACTGGTCCCGCTGGACGCCACCCACCAGGCGCTGGTCAACCGCGCCGACTGCGCGAGACTGGCCGGCATGGGCACCGCCGCCGGGCGCGCGGCCGCCGGCCTGATCACCCGCCGCATCGACGCCTACTCCGCCGGCCACGGCGTGCACGCACCCGATTCGGCGCCCGTGCACGACGCGGTGTGCGTGGCCTACCTGGTGCGGCCCGAGGTGATCACCACCCGCCCGGTGCGCGTCGAGGTCGAAACCACCGGCGCCCTGACCGTCGGCCGGACCGTGATGGACCTCCGTCCGAACGCGACCGGCGAGCCGAACGCGCGGGTGGCCTTCGGGGCGCGGGCGGAGGTGCTCGTCGACCTGCTGCTGGCCACGTTCGGCGAGGCGGTTCAGCCGTAGTCGTAGAAACCGCGGCCCGACTTGCGGCCCAGCAGCCCGGCGTCGACCATGCGCAGCAGCAGCGGCGGGGGAGCGTAGAGCGGTGCTGGCCCGCGCGGGCGTCGCGGTCGCCGCCACCGACCGGGACGTGCTCACCGTGTCCGGCCTGCCCGCCGAGCGGATCGTCGCGCTGCTGTCCGGGCACGCGGTGCCGTTCTCGGAGGTCTCGGCCCATCGCGCGTCGCTCGAAGAGGCCTACATGGAGCTGACCCGCGACGCGGTCGAGTTCCGCTCGGAGGCCGCCCGATGACCACTCTCGCGCCGTACCGCTCGGGACACCGTGGCCGGGACGGCTTCGCCCAGCTGCTGCACGCCGAATGGACCAAGTTCCGCACCGTGCGCGGCTGGGTCGCGGGCCTGGCCGTCACCGCGCTGGTCACCGTCCTCATCGGACTGTTCTCCGCACTGGGCAGCCAGACCTCCTGCGGTGACCGCAAGTGCGACCGGGCGGTCCCGGTCGGACCGGGCGGGCAGGCGGTGACCGACTCGTTCTTCTTCGTCCACTCGGCCCTCACCGGCGACGGCACCCTCACCGCCCGGGTCTCCCCGCTGACCGGCACGCGCGGCGTCGAACCGTGGGCGAAGGCCGGGCTCATCCTCAAGGACGGCACCACGCGCGGGTCGGCCTACGCCGCCCTGATGCAGACCGGCGCCCACGGCGTGCGGATGCAGCACAACTTCACCGAGGACCTCGCGGCGCCGCCCGGTTCCTGGTCGCGACTGACGCGCACCGGCGACACCATCACCGGCTCGGTGTCGGCGGACGGGGTCACCTGGACCGACGCCGGCGCGGTCGACCTGCCCGGGCTGCCGGAGACCATCGAGGCCGGGCTGTTCGCGACCTCGCCCAGCCACAACGTCATCGCCGACGGGCGCTTGGGCGGCACCAAGATCACCGGCGGGCCGACGCAGGTCAGCGCGTCCTTCGACGGCATCGCGCGGGAGGGCGGGTTCTCCGGCGGCTGGCGGGGGGACGACCTGGGCGCCGACTCGATGTCCTACCCCTCGCTGGGCGGCGGGTTCACCGAATCCGGCGGCGCGATCACGGTGCGGGGGTCCGGCGACATCGCGCCCGCCGTGACCGGTGACGGCGAGAGGGTCGAGGAGAGCCTGGTGGGCGCCTTCGCCGGGCTGATCGCCCCGATCGTGGTCGGCACGCTGTTCGCGACCTCGGAGTACCGGCGCGGGCTGATCCGTACCACGTTGATCGTCAGCCCGCGGCGGGAACGCGTGCTCGCCGCGAAGGCCCTGGTGCTGGGGGCGGTGACGTTCGCAGCCGCGCTGGCCGTGGTGCCGCTGAGCCGGGCGATCCTGCGCGGCAACGGCAACATCCTCATCCCGGTGCCGACCACGACGGAACTGCGGGTCGTCGTGGGCACGGCGGCGGTGATCGCGGTCGCGGCCGTGTTCGCCCTCGCGGTGGGTTCGCTGCTGCGGCGCAGCGCCGGGGCCGTCGCCCTCGGCATCGCCACGCTCGTGCTGCCCTACCTGCTGGCGACTTCGTCGGTGCTGCCGTCCGGCGCCGCGCAATGGCTGCTGCGGGTCACCCCGGCCGCGGCGTTCGCGGTGCAGCAGAGCATTCCCGAGTATCCGCAGGTGCTCGCGGCGTACACGCCCGCGCAGGGGTATTACCCGTTGCCGCCGTAGGGCGGGTTCGCGGTGCTGTGCGCGTACGCGGCGGCGGCGCTCGGGCTGGCGATGTACGTGCTGCGGCGGAGGGACGCGTGAGGAACGCGCTGCACGCGGAGTGGACGAAGCTGCGCACGGCGCCGGGCACCGGGTGGCTGCTGGCCGCGGTCGTCGTGGTCACCGCCGGGCTCGGCGCGCTGGCGGCGGGAACCGGGTGCGACGGCTGCGATCCGGTGCAGACCAGTCTCACCGGTGTCTACTTGGGACAGGCGGCGGTCGCGATCCTGGCCGTGCTGGTGATGTCCGGTGAGTACAGCAGCGGCATGGTGCGCACGACGCTCACCGCGATCCCGCGGCGGGTGGTCGTCCTGGCCGCCAAGTCGTCGGTGGTGGTGGGCGTGGTGACGGTCGCGGGGGTGCTCGCGGTGCTGGGGTCGTTGCTGGCCGGGTGGGTGCTGCTGCCCGCGTTCCCGGCCGACGGGCCGATGCTGCGCGCCGCGGCCGGATCGGTGCTGTACCTGGCGCTGATCGCGCTGCTGAGCCTGGGCGCAGCCACCGCGGCGCGCGACTCGGCGATGGCGATCGGGCTGGTGCTCGGCCTGCTGTACCTGGTGCCGATCCTGGTCTCGGTGGTGCCGGACCCGGAGTGGCAGCGACAACTGGAACGCTTCGGCCCGATGACGGCGGGCCTGTCCATCCAGGCGACGACCGGGCTGGAGAGCCTGCCGATCGCCCCCTGGGCCGGGCTGGGTGTGCTGGCGGCCTGGGCGCTGGCGCTCCTGCTGGGCGGCGGGCTGGTGCTGCAGCGACGGGACGCTTGAGCACGCTTTCCAGCGGGTCGCGGGAAGATGCCGCCATGCCGATCGACCCGCAGCTGCCGGCCGTGTTCGTCCCGACCACCACCGCGATGATCCCGCCCGGACCGGACGTGCTCTTCGTGCCCGGATGCGGCATGCGGGGCGGTCCGCGTGCCGGTCTCCTGGCGGCGGCCGGGCTGGTGGCGCTGTTCCTCGCGGTGCCGGTGGTGTTCGCGGTGGTGCGCATGCGACCGGACCTCCTCGACGCCGAGTTCTTCGCCGAGGCGCCTCACCGACATCCTGCCCAGGGCGCTGGGCGGGTTCCTCGCACCGATCGAAGAAGTGCCCGAATCGTCATGACGCGTGCGCGCCGCATCGACACCCACCGGCGCCTCGTTCCGCCGCGGTACGCGGACTGGATGCACGAGAAGGGCATCCGCCCGGGCGGCGTGGACCTGCCGTCCTGGTCGGAGAGCCCGGCGCTGAAGTTCAGGGACGGGCACGACATCCAGACCGGCATCCTGTCGCTGTCCACGCCGGGCGTCTGGTTCGGCGACGACGGGCAGGCGCGGCGGTGGGCACGTGAGGTCAACGAGTACAGCGCGGAGGTTGTGGCCCGGCGTCCCGGCCGGTTCGGCTTCTTCGCCACGCTCACGCTGCCCGACGTCGAAGGGGCGCTCGCCGAGGCCGCCTACGCACTGGACGAGCTGCACGCGGACGGGATCGTGCTGCTGGCCAACAACGACGGCCGCTACCTCGGCGATCCCGGGTCCCGGCCGCTGCTGGAGTTCCTGCACGAGCGGGAAGCCGCGGTGTTCATCCACCCCGGCGAGCTGCCCGGGCCCGACGTGCCCGGCATCCCGACGTTCACCGCGGACTTCCTGCTCGACACCACTCGCACGGCCATCAGCCTGATCCTGTCCGGCGCGATGACGGCCTACCCCGGCATCCAGTTCATCCTCGCCCACGCCGGCCGGTTCGTGCCCTACATCGCCTACCGCATCCTGCTGACCATGCTCAACGCCAAGAACAGGGCCCAGCAGGCGTGGTGGAGGGTCGTGTGCCTGACCGGCGTCGGCTACTTCTCCTCGCCGGCCTCCATCCCCATGATCGCCGCGCCGTCTTGCCGCTGGCGATGCCGTTCTGGCGCGGCAAGCTGCTGGTGCTCGCTCGCCCTGCTGGGGTTCGTCGCGATGGCGTGGACCGTCACGATCACTCTGTCCGCCTCCGACGCGTCGGTGCACGCCCCGCAGCCGGCGATGCGAAACCCAGGGCGTCTCACTGTCGTCTTTGGACGCTCCCGGGGAGAACCCGGGAGCGGCTGTGGTGTGCCGGCGCCCGCCAGCGCGCGAGGCACTTCGTCACCGCACGGTGCCGAGGACCTCCACCACCGGCCGTCGCGGATCGTAGGCGGCCCAGCCCGGGTCCCCGGTCCGGGCGAACGAGACCCAGGTGGCGTGGACCTGGGCGGCGAGACCGTCCGGGACGGGGCCGGGCCCGAGCAGGCCGGTGTCACCGTGCAGCCACGGCTCGTCGGCGATGTCGAAGACGAATGGCAACTCGACGGTGTGTGCGGCGCCGAGCCGTCCACCGAGGGCCGTGGAGCGGTACCCGAACGAGTACACGTGTGTGCGGCCGTCCGAGATCCGCGCGTGGGCTTGCGCCATGCGCGCCGTCCCGGCCCCGAACAGCGCTTCGCCGAGCACTGCCGAGCGCAGTTCGCCCGGGGTCGCATCTGGCAGCGCGGCCCGGCGCGCGGCGACCGCCGTCTCCGGGGCCGGGTGCGCCTGCTCGGCCAGCGCCAGCAGGTCCGCTTCCGTGGTGGTCTCCAGGATGCCCTTCGGCACGAGGTAGAGGTGGCCCTCTTCGGTGTTGGTGCCGATCAGCAGGTCGACGTCACGGGCCGGACCGTCGGCGAGAGCGTCGGCGGGCTGGGCCGGGAGAACGAGGCTGAACGGGCTGAGACCGGCCAGGGGGTCCGTCGCGGTGCTGGTGCGCAGGTCGAGGCCGGCCAGCGCGGGCAGGATCTTGACGAAATGCTCGTCCGGGATCGCGGCGAACGCCTCGGCGGTCGGTTCGACGCCCAGTGCGGCAGCCGCCGCGGCGGTGACCCGGCGCGCCTGTTCCGGGGTGAAGGCGCCGGTGCCGCTGCCGCTCTGGATGATCGCCCGCCGGAACAGCCCCGTGGCCCCGGGCGTCGCGAGGAGTGCTCCGACGAGTGTGGCGCCCGCGGACTGGCCGCAGATCGTGACGTTGTCCGGGTCACCACCGAACGCCGCGATCGTGGCGCGCACCCAGCCGAGCGCGGCGAGCACGTCGAGCAGCCCGCGGTTGGCTGGAGCGCCCGGCAGGTCGAGGAACCCGGGGATGCCGAGGCGGTAGTTCACCGTCACGAGCACGATGCCGTCGCGGGCGAACGCGCTGCCGTCGTAGAGCGCGGCGCGGGTCGAGCCGGTGACGAACCCGCCTCCGTGCACGAAGACCAGGACGGGGCGCTTGCCGCCGTCCGCGGCGGGTGTGCGGACGTCGACGGTCAGATACTCCTCGCCCCGTATCCAGCCCGGCCCGAAGTAGGGGGTCATGTCGAGCCGGCCGAAGTCGCGGACGGGTTGGGGCGCTGTGGGCGAAGGCCGCGTGCCGTCGCGCACGCCCGACCAGCCCGGGTGCGGCTCGGGCGGGGCGAACCGGCGGGCGCCGAGCGGTGCCGCCGCGTAGGGGATGGCGCGGTAGAACTCACCGGAGTCGTCGCGGACGCCGCACACGGCGCCCGCCGGGGTCTCGACCACCGGATCCGCATGATGGGTCACGGAAAACGCTTCCTTTCCAAGCAGAGTCAGGAGATGCGGGAAAACGCCGCCCACTCCTTGATCGTGAACTTCGACCCGTCGCGCTCGACCTCGGCGGCCCCCGCGCCGGCGAAGTGCGCGGGGAACACGAGCGCGTTGGTCTCGGCGGCGTGGCCGAGCAGCCTGTGCCGGGTGGCCCGGGACCCGGCCGGGTCCTCGCAGAAGCAGGAGTTGGTGTCCGGCTCCGCGATCTGCAGCGCGGTGTGCACCAGATCCCCGACGAACAGGGCCCGATCCCCGCCGGACTCCAGGACGAGCACCGACGAGCCGGGCGTGTGCCCGGGAGCGAGGTCGAGCCTCAGGTTCTTGTCGATCCGGTACGAGCCGTCCCACAGTTCGGTCAGGCCGGCCCGGTGGACCGGCGCGACGCTGTCTTCGAAGACGTTCTGGTTCCCCCGGCCCAGCACGGACTCGTTCTCGTTGGCGGGGTCCCAGAACTCGAAGTCCCGCCTCGGCATCAGGTACGTGGCGTTGGGGAAGGTCGGCACCCAGGCGCGGCCGTCGAGCCGGGTGTTCCAGCCCACGTGGTCGATGTGCAGATGGGTGTTGACGACGACGTCGACCTCCTCGGGCCGGACCCCGGCGGCGGCGAGGTTGTCCAGGTAGCTGGTGTCCAGGCGGTTCCAGACCGGGGCGTACGGCCGGTCCTTGTGGTTGCCCACACCGGTGTCGACGAGGATCGTGCGTCCCTCGCTGCGCAGCAGCCAGGACTGGATCGCGGACTGGCACTGGCCGGTGCCGGGGTCCCAGAAGTCGGGCGCCAGCCAGCCGCGGTGCTCGTCCCACGCGCCGTCCGGGCTGTCCGGGAAGAAATCGTCCGGGCTCATCTCGACCGAACCGTAGAACTCCTTGATGCGGGTGACGGTGACCTCGCCCAGTGCGATCTGTTCGGGTTCGTGCTCCATGACACCGAGTCTGGGAACGCGGGCGGCTGCGGAACCACTCCCGTGTCGTCCTACCCCTCGCAGGGTGTGGCTGGGATTCGCCCGGGCACCGGATACTGGGGGCATGGACGGACCTGGCCCACTCGGCGATTTCCTGCAGGCCAGAAGGGCGTTGCTGCGGCCGGAGGACGTCGGTCTGCGCGACGTCGGGCCTCGCAGACGGGTGGCGGGGCTGCGGCGCGAGGAACTGGCCCAGCTGGCGGGGGTCAGCGTGTCGTACTACACCAGATTGGAGCAGGGCCTGTCCCGCGGGGCCTCGGCCGAAGTGCTCGACGCGATCGCCCGCGCCCTGCGGCTCGACGACCACGAGCGCGAGCACCTGGTCCGGCTCGCCGATGCCGCCCGCCGCACGCCCCGCGCGCGCCGCCCCCGGCCGGAAAAACTCGCCGACGAGACACGGGACCTTCTGCGCGCCGTGGACGGCGTTCCGGCGCTGGTGCTCGGCCGGCGCACGGATGTGCTGGCGTGGAACGCTCTCGGGCACTCTCTGCTGGCTGGCCACCTGGACTTCCACAGTCCGGACGACCCGGCGCGACGGCCCAACATGACCCGGATGCTGTTCCTCGACCCGCACTGCCGTGAGCTGTACACGGACTGGAGGCGCAAGGCCCGCGCGGTCGTCGGCAACCTGCGGATCACCGTCGGCAAGTACCCGCAGGACCCGCTGCTCGCGGAGTTGATCGGCGAACTGACGATGCGGAGCCCGGAGTTCGTCGCGCTCTGGGGCGACCACCGCGTGGCACCCTGTGACGCCGCGTCCTACGAACTGCACCACCCCGTCGTCGGCCTGGTGACCGTGACCCAGCAGACGCTGTCGATCGCCCGTTCCCCCGGCCAGGTGCTGATCGTGTGCACGACGCTCGCCGGCTCTCCCTCCGACGAGGCTCTCGCGCTGCTCCGGCAGACTCGCAGCGGTGCGGAAGACGTGGATTGCGGACCGGAGCCGGCCGGTGCGACCGCACCACGCGCCCGGCACTCCGGCGGCCGTGGACGCTGATCGCCGGGCGCGGGTCGGCACCGCGCTGCCGCAGGGCGGAAGCAGCCGGAAACTCGCTGTGATCCCGGCGGTAGCCGCTCACGCCGATCGACCCGCACCTGCTCGCGCTGTTCGTGCTGACGACGACCGTCGCGATGATCACGCCCGGTCCGGACATGCTGTTCGTGCTCGGGTGCGGCATGCGGGGCGGGCCGCGCGCGGGCTTGCTGGCGACGGCCGGGGTGGCGGTCAGCGAGGCGGTGCACGTGGCGGTCGCGGCGGCCGGGCTGGCGGCGTTGTTCCTCGCGGTGCCGGTGCGTTCACGGTGGTCCGCATCGTGGGCGCGGTGTACCTGGTGTACCTGGGGTGCAGATGATCCGGCACCGCAAGGGCGTGCCCGGGGAGGTGCCCGCGGGCGGGGTGACGGGCCGCCGCGCGTTCCTGACCAGCCTGCTGAACCCGAAGATGGTCACCTACACGATCGCGCTGCTGCCGCAGTTCATCGATCCGGCGCTGGGCCGGGTCTGGCTGCAGTTCGCGATCCTGATCGCGATGGAGTTCCTGGTCGACGGCACGGTCGGTGTGCTGGCCGGCGCGCCAGAACCTCGTCTCGCGACGCTGGACATCGAGCTGGGGCGACTGCTCGGCTCCCCGGTCGACGTCGTGCCCGCCCGGACGCTCGAGGACGATGCTGTGCGGTCGGCACTCGCCGACGCGGTCGAGTTGTGACGAGACGGCTCTACGGCGCGGACGTCACGCTGACCGTCGCCGAGTCCGACCGGGACGCGTTCGACGCCTGGCTCGCCGTGGACGCGGGGGCGAGGGACCTCTACCTTCCCTGAGCCGCGGCCGGTCACACCAGATCATGACCGCTGCCGGGGCTGGCGCCGCGACAGCCGGGCGAGGGGGTCGGGCAGCTCGCGTTCCTCATCGGACAGATGCGACAGCTGGGGTCGGTGAGCAGGTCGAGCCGGTCCAGCACGGGGCCGGGCCGGGCGCGAACCGGCGCAGGGCGGGGAACACGCCGGAGTCCTCGCGCCGGTGGTGGATGCTGACCACCCGGCAGTAGGACTCGCAGTACGCGCCCGGCGTCCAGGTGTTCTGGCACAGCGCGAGGGTGGGACCGCGCGGCAGGCCGGTCTCGTTGAGGCCGAGGAACCTCGACCTCCAGGGCGATCGCGCGCGTGATGCCCCGGATCGTCAGCCTTCCGGGCAGTTCGAGCAGCCCGTGCCGCGCGGTGGGGCCGGTGCCCTCGGGGGTCGCGCATGCGGTTCGCAGTGTTCACCGAGGCCGTGGGATCGTCGTGGTGGCGGGAGCAGTCAGTCGGCACGTCGGCGATCGTCTGGGGACCGCCGGAGTCCTCGCAGGTCCCGGGCGCCGAGAGCGTCGATGGTCAGCAGTGCGGCAGTCATGGCCGTTTCCCTTCTGAATGAAGAATTCGGTACCGCAGATGTGTGGCATCGCGGCCGTCGAGCCGGCGGAGGAGTTCCCATTCGACGTGGCCGAGTCCGGTCGGCTCGAACAATCGCCGTCCGGCACCCAGCAGCACGGGGACGAGGTGTAGTTCGAGTTCGTCGAGTTGCCCGGCGGCCAGCAACGCCTGCGCCGCACCCGCGTCGTGGACCAGCACCGCTCGATCGCCTGCCGCTTCCCGGGCTTCGGCGGCGCAGACGTCGGCGTCGGCGTAGTACTTCACGCTGCCCGGTGGCTCGTCGGCCGGGTCGACGTGGTGGGTGAGCACGTGGATCGGCACCCCGTCGTGGTGGTCGCCCTGCCACCGGCCGGCCAGCTCGTAGGTGCGGCGTCCGGAGATCACGGCCCCGGTCGCCAGGGCTTCGGCGCACACCTGCCCGTTGGGTCCCTCGGACATCCGGTCGTCCGGCCCGGCGATGTACCCGTCGACAGACCCTTTCTCCGCGAAGTCGGCGGCGGTCATGCCGTCGGTGTGGCCCGCGGATCGGTCACGCGTAATCCGACGTGCAAGGTTCTCATCGCGGTACCTCCAGTGCTTCGATCATGCGGCGAGGTGGTTTCCCGCGACCGCGACACCCTCTCGCGGCGATGCGCTGGACGGCGCGGTGCCTTCGGAGGGCTCCTGCCTGATGACGATGGATCCGGCCACCATGCTGCCGACCGCCGAGTTCGTCGAGAACGGGATGCCCGCGGACGCGATCAGCCGGCTCGTGGAGATCGAGTTGCACGAACCGGACTACACCAAATGGGTTGACCTGGCGCGCGCGGGCTGGACCGCGGCGAGTCTCAGCGACGCCACCGCGGGCGAACCCGACCTCAGCCGGCGTCCCCGGGAGGTCCGGCGCCCCCGGGCTTACGCCGACGAACTCCGCGTCGTCCTGGCCAGCAGCACCGGCACGTGGGGCGCGCTCACCGTGTTCCGCGAGAAGGACCGCCCGTACTTCTCGCCCGCCGAGGTCCGGCTCGTCACCTCGCTGACCGGTGTGATCTCCGACGGGCTGCGCCGGAAGCTGCTCCTGGACGGCGCCTGCGCCGGCCACCACGACACTGGAATGCTCGTCCTGGACCCCGAGGACGGCGTCGACCTCGCCAACCAGGTGGCCGGGACGTGGATCGACGGACTCGGCATCGGTCCCGGAGCAGGCACCACGCTCCCGCTGGTGATCCGTGCGGTCGCCAGGCAGGCGCGTGCCGTCGGCGGGCACGTGGGGGAGGGGAGTGCGGGCCTGGCCCGGGCGCGCGTGCGCACCAAGGCGGGCCGGTGGGTGATCGTCCGGGCTTCGCTCCTGGGCGAGGGCCCGACGGCACCGCTGGCGGTCCTGCTGGAAGCGGCCCGCCCGGCGGAGATGGCACCACTGCTGGCCGACGTGTACGGCCTCGCCCCGCGGGAGCGACGGGTCACCGAATGCGTCGCCCAGGGTTTGCCCACCAGGCAGATCGCCAACCGGCTCCGGATGCCGGCCGACACCGTCCAGGACCACCTGAAGGCGGTCTTCGCCAAACCGGCACCGGCTCCCGCGGCGACCTCATCGCCCGCCTGTTCTTCGCCCAGCGCGCTCCGCGGCTCACCGCTCCGCCGGCAGTTCCGGGCGAGGTGCGCGGGGTTGCGGTAGCCGCCGGTCGCTGACGTCCTCCCGGCGGTGCTCACGGTCCTGCCTCTCCGGTCCGGTGCCGTCCGCGTGCCGCGCCCGGCAGCGGTCCAGTTCGGCGTCCACTTCGGCTCCCGCGAGGACGGCGAACGCCGAGAGGTACAGCCACAGCATGAGCACGGCCAAGCCGGCGAGCGTGCCGTAGACGGCGTGGTAGTGCGCGAATCCCTCGACGTACACCGTGAAGGCCGCGGATCCGGCGAGCCAGATGGCGAGCGCGACGAGTACTCCCCAGCTGAACCACCGGCGCCGCGCGCGGTCGAGGTTCGGGGCGAAGCGGTACAGCACCGCGAGCGCGCAGCCGAGCAGCACGACCAGGCCCAGCCACCGCACGGTGCTGACGAGCCACCGGCTGTCGCCGGGGACGTGCAACACCTCCAGCAGGAGCGGGAACACGGTGATCGCGGCCAGCGCGACCGCGGCGACGGCGATCGCGCCGAGGGTCAGCACGAGCGCCAGCAGCCGCACCCGGAGGAAACTGCGCGTCTCGCTCCCGTCGAACGCTCGCGTCAGCCCGCCGATGATCGACCCCATCGCGGTGGACGTCGTCCACAGCAGCGCGACGACGCTGCCCACGAGACCGAACGTCAGCCCCCGCGAGCCGAGCGCCGTGGCGCCCGCCAGCTGCTCGGTCACGATGTTGCGCGCCGGATCGGGCAACGCCGACACCAGGGGCGCGAGCTGGTCGCGAACGGTCTGCGGGTCGGTGACCAGCGAGTAGATGGTGAGCAGCGCGATCAGCGCCGGCGCCAGGGCCAGCAGCCCGTAGAAGGCGATCGCGGCCGCCGAGGTGGGGACGTTGTCGTCGCCGATCTCCGCGACGATGCGCTTGACCGTTTCCCACCACCGCCGTCGTGTCACGAGCACCGGTTACCCGGGCGGGCCACCGCCCACGCCCACGGGGAAGGGACGTGCGTGGCCGGCCCGGTGGTCTTCGCGACGGGGGGACGAGACTTCCGGGCAGGTGGTCGCCGCCGACGAGGTGACCGACGTGGCCGTGGTGCGGCGCAGTTGCCGCCGGACGGCAGCGCGGACCACCCGCTGCCCCGGTGTCTCGATCGGCAGGCTGACCTCGGAGATGCGGCACCAGCTGACGGCGCACACGGCAGCCGACGACCTGCGCAACTCGGCGTGCGCGATGCCGGTTCGACGCACGAGGGCGATCCGGCCGTGGCCGAGGCGTCGGCGGGCGGCGAAGGCGAAGCACGACGACGATCGCGTGCCGGGCCGACCTGGCTCGCGGTGGCTCCCCGGTGATCGCAAGGTTTTCGTCAGCTCGGTCCCGCACCGCGAGCCGGTGCGGGCGGGTATGACCGGGAGGGAGATCCGAGGAGAGGAGCTGCGGCACGATGACGGGAACAGTCCCGCTGGGCGAGTTCGCCGGTGTCCGCGTCCGCGCGCACTGGAGTGTGACGGCGGCCCTGGGACTGGTGGCCGGAGCGCTCGCGTTCGCGCGGTGGCCGCGGGTGCTGCCCGCCTACCCGGACGTGGTGCTGTTCGGCGCGGCGGTGGTGGCCGCGGTGTTCTTCGTCGCGTCGCTGATGGTGCGCGAGGTGGCGCCCGCGCTGGTCGCACGCCGCCACGGCGCCGCCGCGCCGGAAGTCACGCTGTGGTTTTTCGGTGGGACGGCGCGGAAGCGGGAAGCGCCAGGCGCGGAGCTGCGCGTGGCCGTGGCCGGTCCGCTCGCGAGCCTGTCGGCCGGCGCCCTGCTGGGCCTTGCGGCCTGGGGCGGTGCTCTCCTGGGTGCACCGTTGCTGGCGGTGGATGCGCTGACCTGCCTGACCGCACTCAACGTCGCGCTGGCCCTGTTCCACCTGCTGCCGGCCGCGCCGCTGGACGGTGGCCGGATCCTGCGGGCGGCGCTCGCGGCCCGACGTGGGGACCGGGCACGGGCGGCGGTGCGGAGCGCCAGGGCCGGGCAGGCGTTCGGCGCCGCGCTAATGGCCTCGGGGGCGGTGCTGCTCGCCGGCCCGTCCGGCGGCGGGGTGTGGTGGCTGCTGACCGGGGCGTTCACCGCGGTCCTGGCGACCGTGGACCAGCCGCCGGCCGACGCCCGCCGCCCGGCGCCGGACTGATCAGCCCGGCCCCTGGCTGCCGCGGCGGCGGGCGGCCCCGTCCTCGCTCTGCAGGTTGAGCGCGGTGTCGATCAGCGCGACGTGGGAGAACGCCTGGGGCACGTTGCCGACGAGCCGCTGCGCGCCGGTGTCGTACTCCTCGGACAGCAGGCCGACGTCGTTGCGCAGCGCGAGCAGGCGCTCGAACAGGTGGCGGCCCTCGTCGTGGCGGCCCTGCAGGATGTAGTTGTCGGCCAGCCAGAAGGTGCACGGCAGGAAGGCGCCCTCGCCGGGTGGTAGCCCGTCCAGTTCCTCGGTGCGCTCGTTCATGGTGTAGCGCTGCACGAAGCCGTCCTGGACCAGGTGCCGTTCGATCGCGTCGACGGTTCCGCGCATCCTCGGATCGCCGGCGGGCAGGAACCCGACCGCGGGGATCAGCAGCAGCGACGCGTCGGGGCCGGACCCGCCGTAGTACTGGGTGAAGGTGTTGCGGGCGGTGTCGAAGCCCTGGTCGCAGACCTGGGTGAAGATGTCGTGCCGCAGGGCTTTCCAGCGGTCGGCGGGACCGCCGAGGCCGAAGCGTTCGACGCCCTGCACGGCTCGGTCGACCGCGGCCCAGGCCATCACCTTGGAATGGGTGAAGTGCCGGCGCGGCCCGCGCATCTCCCAGATGCCGTTGTCCGGATCGTCCCAGTGGGATTCCAGGAAGTCGAGCAGGGTGCGCTGCAGCTGCCAGGCGTCCGGATCGGGCGGGATGCCGTGGGTGCGGGCCTGGTGCAGCGCGTCCATCAGCTCGCCGTACACGTCGAGCTGGAACTGCGCCGAGGCCGCGTTGCCGATGCGCACCGGGCGGGAACCGGCGTAGCCGGGCAGCCACGGCAGCTCGGATTCGGTGAGCCGGCGTTCCCCGTCGACGCCGTACATGATCTGCATTTGCCCGGGGGCGCCGGCCATGGCCCGCAGCATCCATTCCCGCCAGTCGCGAGCCTCCCGTTCGTACCCGGCTTCCAGGAGTGCCATCAGGGTGAAGGTCGCGTCGCGGATCCAGCAGAAGCGGTAGTCCCAGTTGCGCACGCCGCCCAGCTGCTCGGGCAGCGACGTGGTCGCTGCGGCGGCGATCCCGCCGCTGGGACTGTAGGCGAGCGCCTTGAGCGCGATCAGGGACCGGACCACCGCGTCGCGGTACTCGCCCCGGTAGGTGCACCGGCCGGCCCAGTCCCGCCACCAGCGTTCGGTCGCGCGGACGGTCCCGGCGATGTCGACCGGCTCCGGCTCCGCCTGGCGCGGCCCGGTCCAGGCCAGGCGCAGCCCGACGCGGTCGCCCCGGTCGACGGTGAACTCGGCCGAGCACACCGCGTGCTCGTCGGCGCGGTGCGGCACGTCGCCGTCGAGGACGACCGCGTGCGGGCCCGCGATGGCGCGGATCCGCTCGCCGTCGGTGCGGATCCACGGCCGGTCGTGGCCGTATTCGAACCGCACCCGCACATCGCTGCGCATCCGGACCCGGCCGCGTACGCCCTCGACGACCCGCAGCACGCGCGGGTGGTCGTGGCGGATCGGCATGCAGTCCACGATCCGCACGGTGCCCTCGTCGTTGACCAGTTCCGTCTCCAGCACCAGGGTGTCGTCCCGGTAGCCGCGGCGGGTGGTGCGGGCGCCGCCCAGCGGCGCGAGCGTCCATTGACCGTGGTCGGGGTCGCCCAGGAGCGCGGCGAAACACGCGCCCGAATCGATTCGGGGCAGGCACAGCCAGTCCAGTGAGCCGTTGTGCCCGACCAGGGCGGCGGTCTGGGTGTCGCCGATCAGCGCGTAGTCCTCGATGCGCAGGGACATCCAGTCTCCTTCAGCGCTTGCGCGTCAGCGCGGCCAGGCCCGCGGCCACCAGCGTCGCCGCGGCGGCGCCGAGCAGGCCGTGGTGCTGGGACGCCCACAGCTGGGGGCTGCGTGCGGTGGCCTTGCGGTCGAAGCGGCCGTGCGCGCCGAAGTCCGTCCCCTCGGTGTCGTCGGCAGGCACCCACAGGTTCACCGGCTGATCCCGGTCCCGGGGCTGCCGGGCCTGCTGGGCGGAGAAACCGGTGCGGGCCAGGTAGCGGTCGAGCAGGCCGGGGGCGACCTTGTTCGCGACGAGCGTGCCGACCGTGGACCCGCCGACCCAGTACTCCCGCCGCCCGGAGTGGCCGGCGGCGTGGACGATGGCCTTGGCCGGGATCTCCGGCTGGTAGATGGGCGGGACCGGCTGGGCCTTGCGGGGCAGCCGGGACAGCACCCAATCGAACTGCGGGGTGTTGACGCCGGGCATCTGCACCATGGTCACGCGCACGTTCGACTTGTCGTGCAGCAGTTCGCAGCGCAGTGATTCGGTGAACCCCTGGATGGCGTGCTTGGCGCCGCAGTACGCGCTTTGCAGGGGGATGCCCCGGTAGGCCAGGGCCGACCCGACCTGGACGATCGCGCCCCGGTCACGCGGCAGCATCCGCTTCAGCGCCGCCCGGGTCCCGTTCACGTAGCCCAGGTAGGTGACGGCGGTGACCCGGCGGAACTCCTCCGGTTCGATCTCGGTGAAGGGCGCGAAGACGCTGGTGAAGGCGTCGTTGACCCACACGTCTATCGGGCCGAACGTCTCTTCGACCTGCTCGGCCGCGGCCTCGACGGCCTCGGCGTCCGCCGTGTCGACGGGCACCGGCAGGGCCTGACCGCCCGCCTGTCCGGCCTCGGCGGCGGCCGCCTCGAGGCCCTTCTCGCCGCGGGCCAGCAGGGCCACCCGGTCTCCGCGTTCGGCGAAGGCGCGCGCGGCGGCCCGGCCGACACCGGCACTGGCTCCGGTCACGACGACCACTCGTCCCTGCTTCACAGCCGAATCCTCCCGGTCGGACACTTGTCTAGGGCAACTCTCCTCTGGTACCCGCGCAGACTTCAGCCATGCGTTCGCCCCGCTCACCCCCGGGACAATCGTCAGGCGTTCGTCAGGCCGGCCGGCGGACGGGCTACCGGATGCTGTTCCGATGCGTCGGCCTGATCGTGATGGGGGCTTCCGTGGCGCGGTAGCCGGTGGCCGGTCGGGGTATCCGCGGCGGGTACGCGATCGAGAGGAGATGTCATGCGGGCAGTGACGGTCCGGCCGGGCCAGGCGCACTCGCTCACCGTCGCCGAAGTACCGGATCCGTCGCCGGCAGCGGGGGAGCTGCTGGTGGACGGCCTGGCGCTCGGGATCTGCGGCACCGACCGGGAGATCCTCTCCGGGGAGTACGGCTGGGCGCCGCCGGGGCGGGACCACCTGGTGCTCGGGCACGAATCACTCGGGCGGGTGCGGCAGGCACCGGGGGACAGCGGCTTCGCGGCCGGCGATCTCGTGGCGGGAGTGGTGCGCCGCCCGGACCCGGTGCCGTGTGGCGCGTGCGCGCACGGTCAGTTCGACATGTGCCGCAACGGCCGCTACACCGAGCGCGGGATCAAGGAACTCGACGGGTACGGCAGCACCTCGTGGACCGTCGAGGCGGCCTACGCCGTCCGCCTCGATCCCGGGCTCGAACAGGCCGGGGTGCTGATGGAACCGGCGAGCGTGGTGGCCAAGGCGTGGGACCAGATCGATCGGGTGGGCCACCGCGCGTGGTTCGACCCGCGGACCGTGCTGGTCACCGGCGCCGGCCCGATCGGCCTGCTGGCCGCCCTGCTCGGCAGTCAGCGCGGCCTCGACGTGCACGTCCTGGACCGGGTCACCAGCGGTCCCAAGCCGCGGCTGGTGTCCGATCTGGGCGCCACCTACCACCACGAGGACCTGGAGACGCTCGGCCGGAAGCTGCAACCCGATGTCGTGGTGGAGGCCACCGGGGCGGGCCCGGTCGTGGTGGCGGCGATGACCGTGACCGGGCCGTACGGGATCGTCTGCTTGACCGGCGTGTCCTCGTCCGGGCGGCGGCTGCCGGTCGACGCGGGCGGCTTCAACCGCGAGGTCGTGCTGGAGAACGACGCGCTGCTCGGCTCGGTCAACGCCAACCGCGACCACTTCCGGATCGCCGCCGACGCCCTCGCGAAAGCCGACCGCGGATGGCTGTCCCGCCTGATCTCGCGGCGGGTGCCGCTCGCCCGGGCGGAGGAGGCGTTCCAGCGCCAGGACGACGACGTCAAGGTCGTGCTCGACCTGCGCGAGGACTGAGGGCATGCGCGACGACACTTCGGCCGTGGCGGGATCGGCGGGAGGCCCATCACCGGCGCCACGCCCGGCGGTGCCGCGACCACGACCCCGGGGCCGCCGGTCCCGCCCCGCCGACCTGCTCGCTCCCGCCGACACTATTGCAGTAGGCAACACTTGGGCAGCGCACGGATATGGGAGTCACTTCGGCGTCGCCGCGTCTTCCGGTGAGCCGGGCGCCGCCTGACCGGCCGGCAGGTTGTCGGGTGGCTCGACCCGCAGTGCCCGCGCGACGGGCACGTCGGTCGAGGAGTGCAGCACGATCGACATCGCGATGGTCACCGCGACCAGGTCGAAGACGGTGTGGTTGTCCGGGATGCCGGATTGCAGCGCCAGCAGGCCGTACACGACGGAGGCGAACCCCTTCGGCCCGAACCACGCCGCGGTCGCGCGCTCGCGTCCGGGGAGCGGGGTGCGCAGCAGCGACACCAGCATCGCCGCCGGCCGCACCAGGAGGATCGCCAGCACCGCCAGCGCCCAGCCGCCGGGCGACAGGTGGCTCAGCCGGTCCGGGGTGATCAGCGCGCCGAACACCAGCAGCGCGGCGAACTTGGTCAGCTCGGACAACAGGTCGCCGAACGGCTCGAAGCGCTCGGCGGCCGCCCGGTTCAGCGTCGCCAGGGTGGAGCCGGCGGCGAAGGCGGCCAGGTAGGCGTTGGCGTGGGTGAGGTGGCAGACCGCGTAGAGCGACACCGCGATCGCGAGCGGGCCGAGAGCCTGCAGGCGTGGTTCCGCCGTCAGGATCCGCAGCCGCCACGCCAGGGTCACCAGTGCCGGTATCCCGACGCCGAGCGCGAGACCGCCGGCCAGCTCGAGCGCGATCGTGGCCGGGTGCGACCGCTCGTGCGTGGCGAGCGCGAGGAAGACCAGCACGAAGGGCAGGGCCAGCCCGTCGTTGAGCCCGGACTCGACGTTGAGCAACCGCCGCAACCGCACCGGCACGTCCGAGCGGCCGACGATGGCGGAGGCGAACACCGGGTCGGTGGGGGAGAGGATGGCGCCGAGCAGGAACGCGGTGGGCCAGTCCAGCCCGGTGAGGAAGTGCGCGGGCAGGGCGATGCCGAGCATGGTCAGCGGCATGGCCAGTCCCAGCGCCCGGCCGGACAGCCGCCAGTTCTCCCGCAGCGCCCGCAGATTGGCGCGCTGGCCGTCGGTGAACAACACGGTGAACAGCGCCAGATCGGCGAGCGTGGACACCAGGGGATCGGCGGGGTGGACCGTGACGAGCCCGAAGCCGCCCTGGCCGATCAGTGCGCCGGCGAGCAGGAACATCAGCGCGGTGGACAACACCGTCCGGGCGGCCAGACCGGACAGCGACACGCTGACGAGCAACACGACCCCGAATGCCAGCACGAGTGCCACCGAGGATCCCTCCCGTCGTCCTGGTCCGGGGGTTGCCCTGAACACCGGCGGGTATGCCACGTGGCGTCACCGAGGGAAAGGAGAAGTCATGACCGTGGTCTCCGAAATGCTCGACACCTACCCGGCCGACCTCGGCCAGGTCGACCGCGCCCAGCTCGTCCGGTGCGTCGAGGCGTGTCTCGCCTGTGCCCAGGCCTGCACCGCCTGCGCCGACGCCTGCATGTCCGAGCCGGACGAGCGGCTGCCGGAGCTGCGCAAGTGCATCAGGTCCAACGTGGACTGCGCCGACGTCTGCGACACCACCGCTCGCATCCTGTCCCGCCACACCGGCTACGACGCGAACATCACCCGGGCAGTGCTCGAGGCGTGCGCGACGGTGTGCCGCTCCTGCGGCGACGAGTGCGCCGGGCACGCGGAGCGGATGGAGCACTGCCGCGTGTGCGCCGAGGCGTGCCGGCGCTGCGAGCGGGCCTGCCGCGACCTGATCACCGCCCTGGGATGACGGGCGGCCGCAGTCCGCCTTCCGGTGCTCCGGTCCGAGTTCGTCAGGCAACCGTCAGGTTCACCGTCCCCGGCCGGGGAATGCCCTCACCACGGGGGTGAACCGGCGAGGGGAGCAGACGATGACTCAGCGGGCCGACGGTTCGGTGGCGACCGAGGAGGACCATGAAGAGCCGAGTGCGAACGCTCGTCCCGGCGGTGGTGGCCGCCCTGGTGCTCGCCGGCTGCAGCGACCCCGGCCAGCACGGGCAGGGGGCGGACACCATGGGGACCAACGCCGGGGACGGCCCGGTCCGGCTGCTCAACGTCTACGTCGAGCGGCCGGACGACGGGCGGTACTCGCCGGGGGAGAACGCACGGGTGCTCTTCACGGTGAGCAACACCGGCGACCAGGACGACACCCTCACCGGGGTGACCAGCCCGGTGGTGCGCGCTGTTTCGTTGCGGTGGGACCAGTACTGTGACGGCACCGCCGAGCAGGTCCCGGAGATCCCGGTGCAGGCCAAGGCATCGGTGCCGATTCCACCCGGCCGGGTGCTCACCGGGCACCTGCCCTACTACGTGGACGCCACCGGGTTCACGACGGAGGCGCTGGCGGGCACCACCATCCCGATGACGTTCACCTTCTCCCGGACCGGGCCGATCAGTCTGGACGTGAAGGTCCAGCCACGGGAACCGGTCGATGCGATACCGCACTACGCCTGCATCGCGATGGGATCGCAGAAGCAATGAGGACGGTCGTTGCGCGCAGCCGGCGTGGGATCGCCGTCCTGGCCGCACTGGCGGCGGCTTCGGCCTGCGGGCCGGCGCCGGACCCGGGCGGACACGCCGCCGCGCCCGACAACGTCGCCGCGACCCAGGCCGCGCCGTGCACGACGAACGAGTTGACGGCCGACCTGCAAGCCCAGCACCCCGCCGCCGGCAGCAGGTACGCGGTCATCCGGCTGTCCAAGACGACCGGCGGCACCTGCACCCTGCACGGGTACGGCCGGATCAGGCTGGTGGGACAGGACGGGCGTGCCGTTCCCACGCGCATCCGCCGGGAAGCCGGACCCAGACCGGCCCCGGTGCGGCTCGAACGGGGGACCGCGGCGCGGCAGCACCTGCGGTGGGGTGTGGTCCCGGTGGGGGACGAGCCGGTGACCGGGCCGTGCCAGCCGCCACCGGGTCACCTCGACCTGGTTCCGCCCGGCGGGGGCGAACCCCTGCGCGTGAGCTGGTCCTACGGCCCGGTGTGCGGGCACGGGACGATCACGGTGAGCCCGTACCAGCCCTGGTGACGGTTCCCGCGCGGTCGGCCGGCGCCGCCTCCACTGTCCCGACGGGACGATGACCTTCTCCATGGCTTTCCGCGGCCCGTGGAGCAGTTCGCGCGGGATGAGCGGCATCCAGGACAGCGCCACCAGCTCCGCGGCCCGGGCGATGGGGCAGTGCCGGCCGTGTCCGATGATCACGCGTGCGGGCGGCCGGCGGCGATCAGCCGTGTGAGGCGGTGATGTGCCAGGCGGTGCAGCAGCTCGCTGACCGCCTCGGAGGCGATCCGCCCGCTCAGGTCGCGCACGGACTCGCGGACGACGCGGGACACCTCGTCCGCGTCGAGGTCGTCGAACTCGGCCATGAGCTGTGCGCTGACGACGATGGTGAGCTGGGTCAGCCGGGGTGTGGTCGTGGGCATCGTTCTCCCTGGATCGCGCCGATCTCGATCACCATCGTCGCACCGGCCGGTGCGGTCGTGCCTGACGGTCAGCTGACATTGTGGCCGCTCGGAAACCCACCACGACCCGTCCTCCGGGTCAGATGTGCACGTGGGTGACGCGGCTGAGGCGGTAGTGCGCCAGCCGGTAGAGCATTTCGCCGAGAGCTTCCGCGACGATCTGTCCCTCGAGGTCCCGTGCCGCGTCCCGCACGGTCTGGCGGACGTGGGTACGCGGAACCACGCCGTGGAATGGCGCCGGCCCCCTCACGACGAAGTGGGTGACGAGGGGCCCGTGGTCACCGCGGGATCCGGACGTTGCGTGACCTGAGGTGTCGTCGGCACGGCCGTGGTGGTCGACGGGATCGGCTCCGGCTCGTCCTGGGTGGTGACCCCGCAGCCGGCCGCGAGCAGCACCGGCCACACCACGACGACCGCGAAGCGACGCACACCCGGCCTCATGCGGTGGCCTCCGGAAGTTCCACGACGAACCGGGATCCGCCGCCCGGCCGGTCCTCGGCCCAGGCCGCCCCACCGAGCCGCCGGGCGTGTTCGGCGACGATGGCCAGCCCGAGGCCGCTGCCGCTGCCGTCCCGGCGATCGCCGGCCCGCGTGCCGCGGGTGAAGCGTTCGAAGATCTGCTCGCGAAGATGCGCCGGCACGCCGGGCCCCTCGTCGTCGACCTCGAGACGCACCCGGCTCGCTCCCACGCCGATCCCGATCCGGCGCGCCCCGCCCGCGTAGTGCTCGGCGTTGTCGAGCAGGTTGCCCACGATGCGGTCCAGCCGCCGCCGGTCCCCCCGCACCAGCGCCGGCTCCGGCCCGGCGTCCACCGGCGGCGAGGACGTGTTCCGGTGCGCGAGCACGTTGGTCACCAGTTCGCGCAGGTCGAGGACTTCCCAGGCGTCGTCGTCGCCCTGCTGGCCGGCGCGGGAGATCTCCAGCAGGTCGATGACCATGCGCCGGAACCGGTGCACCTCCAGGACCAGCAGGTCGAGCGCCCGGCGGGCGGTCTCGGGCAGATCGTCCCGCCGGCGGTGCAGCACTTCGGCGGCACTGGTCATGGTGGTCAGCGGGGACCGCAGTTCGTGGCTGACGTCGCCGGCGAACCGGGCGTCGCGCTGGACGCGGTGCTCGAGGGCCTGCGTCGTCTCGTTGAAGGTCCGGGCCAGCGGCCCCAGGTCGGCGTCGGCGTGCTGGGGCAGGCGGGCGCCGAGGTCACCGGCGGCGACCCGGGAGGCGGCGGCGGTGAGGGCGGTGAGCGGGCGTAGTGCCCGCCGGCTGGTCCACAACCCGAGCGCACCGCCCAGCACTCCACTGGCCAGGGTGCCACCGGCCAGGAGGCTGCTGAGGAAGTGGAAGGTGCGGTCGATCTCGGCCAGGGGGAAGATCTCCACGTAGAACCCGCCTTGGGTGGCCAGGGGGAGCGCCACCGCGAGCACGGGGACGTCCCGCACGTGCAGGCGCTGCCGCACGGGCGTGCCCGACCGGGCGGCGTCGGCGAACGCGCGGGGCAGCTCGGCGAACTCGACCTGCCTGCCGCCGGTGAGCACGTGACCGGGCCGTTGCACGATGATCGTCGCGTTCGGACCCGTGGTGAGGCCGGTCAGCAGTTCCTCCAGGCCCCCGGACCCGGTGCGGATGGCCTCTTCGACCAGCCGCGCGTTCACCGCGGCCTGCTGGGTGGCGCTCTGCAGACGCTGGTCGAGCATGTATCCGCTGGCCAGGTTCCAGGTCGCCAGGGCGAACAGCCCGGAGACGAGGAACGAGCCGAGCCCGAAGGCGACGGCGACGCGCCACCGCAGCGACAGCACCTGCCGGAGCGGGCGACGGAACCGCGTCACGGTTCCGGCTCGATCCTGTACCCCATCCCGCGCACGGTCACGATGGTCCGCGGGTGGTCGGGATCGGTCTCCACCTTGCGCCGCAACCGCCGGATGTGGACGTCGAGCAGGCGGGTGTCACCGAAGTAGTCGTAGCCCCAGACCTGGCTCAGCAGCTGCTCCCGGGTCACCACGCTGCCGGCGGACGCGGCCAGCTCGGCGAGGAGGCCGAACTCGGTGCGGGTCAGGTGCACCTGCGTGCCGTCGCGGAAGACCGTCGCCGCGTCCAGCCGGATCTCCAGGTCGGCCACGTGCAGCACGGCCGGCCGCCCGGGGGACCGCCGCCGCAGCAACGCGCGCATGCGGGCGGCCAGCTCGCCCGCGACCAGCGGTTTGGTGACGTAGTCGTCCGCGCCGGCCTCCAGGCCGGCGATCACCTCGCGGCTTTCCGAGCGCGCGGTGACCACGATGATCGGCAGGTCACCGCTGTCCCGCAAGGTGCGGCAGACGGTGAGCCCGTCCACGCCGGGCAGCATCAGATCCAGCAGCACGAGATCGACGGGGCCGGCTTCCACGGTCTCCAGCGCGCGCTCACCGCTGGGCACGTGCACCACGGCGAACCCTTCGTCGTCGAGGGCCAGCGTCAGGGCCTGCGCGATGCGCTCGTCGTCTTCGACCAGGAGAACTCGGGTCGGCATAGCGGCCATTCTTCCCGCCCGCCCGC
>NZ_PQHY01000075.1:0-30953 GCF_003385175.1 Amycolatopsis ruanii | reverse complement strand
CAGCGGGGGAGGGGGGCGTGCGCCGGCTGGCACTCGACGTCGTCGGGGCCGGCCGGCACCTGCTCCGGGCGGAGCTGGCGCGGCCGTGGGAGGTGGAGCCGCGCCGCTCCGTCACGTTCGTGCTCGTCGTGACTACTCCGAACGAGTGATGTTGTGTATCTGGCTTCGGCCTTCGTCCTCTGCACGGTGACAGGGCCGGAGATACTGCCAAGCGCTGACCCGAGGAGTACCACGCGAAGTGGGGGCGAACGCGGTGACCGAAGCGAGGACCGCCGAGGCGGACCCGTCCTGGGAGGGACTCCGCGGACCGGAGCTGTTCGAGGCGTGCCTGGAGGCTGCCCGCGCGGGCAACAGAAAAGCCCTGAACCGCCTGGTCGCCGAGCTGACCCCGCTGGTGTGGAACGTGGCGCGCGGACAGGGGCTGGACACCCATTCGGCCGAGGACGTGGTCCAGACCGTGTGGCTGGCGCTGGTCAGCCACCTCGACCGGCTGCGCGAACCGAAAGCGCTGGCCGGCTGGCTGGTCGTCACCGCACGGCACGAGTCGCAGCGCGTGCGTGGCCGGAAACCGCCGCCGGTGCCGTTGACCGACGAGCTGGCCGAGACCGTGGCGAGCACCGAACCCGCGCCCGAGGCGGAGGTGCTGCGCAGCGAGCGCGACCAGCGGCTGTGGCACGCCTTCCGCAAACTCCCGCAGCGGTGCCAGGAGCTGCTGCGGCTCACCGTGCTGGCCGGCCGAGCCGAGTACCGGCTCGTCGCGGAAGCGCTGCAGATGCCGCGCGGCAGCATCGGGCCCAACCGCGGCCGCTGCCTGAAAACGATGCGCGAACTGCTGGACATCGAAGGGGGCAGCGCATGAACGACATCGGCGTGCCGGGGGGTGGGGCCCACCCCGACGACGAAGCGCTCCTGGCCGATCTGGGGCGGGTGCTGGCCGCCGTCGACCCGCCGCCCGAGGGACTGGTCGAGCGCGTGCAGTTCGCCCTCGAGCTGGAGAACCTCGACTTCGAGATCGCCCAGTGGGAGCGGGCCGATCCGGCGCTGGCCGGCGTCCGCAGCATCACCGACGAGGGCACGATCACGTTCACGGTCAGCGACCTCACGGTGATGATCAACCTGACCAGGGTGGGGCACTGCCACCGCATCGACGGCTGGCTGGTGCCCGCCGCCGCGGCCGGGGTCGAGGTGCGGGTGGCCGAGCACGGTTCGTCGTCGACGGTGGCCGACGAGGGCGGGCGGTTCGTGCTCGACGAGGTGCCGCGCGGGACGACCCAGATCGTGATCTCGGTGGGTGGGGCCAGCAGCCGCCGCACCGTCGTCACGCCCGCGGTCGTGCTCTGAGTTCGACCGGCCGCCCCAACTGGTCCCGGGATGTGCTCAGATAGACCGCGTGGCGGCTCTGCGTGATCTCCGGCGTGCGCTGGACCGGGCATCGGAGCTGCGCGGCCGGGCCGCCGACGCCGCGGGCAACTTCCGCAACGTCGAAGCGGTCCGCCTGTTCAACCGGGCGCTGCGGGTGCTGGCGACGGGCCCCGACGACGTCGAGTGGATCACGCTGCGGGCCCGGGTCCTGCTGGGCCTCGCGATGCCCGAGGCGGAAACCGGATCGGCCGCCGACGGCCTGCGCCACCTGGACGAGGCGCTGCTGCTGACCGAGCGCCTGCCGTGCGGACCACCCCAGCGGGTCCTGCGGGCGCTGGTCGGCGCCCAGCGCGCGCTGGTGCTGGGCCGCGTCGGCCGCCTGTCCGAGGCGCTGGCCCTGTTCGACGAGATCCTGCCGATGCTGGAGGCCGAGGCCGACGACAACGGGCTGTCCCTCACCCGCAACCTGATGAACCGGGCCAACATCCACGTCGAGATGCAGCGGCCGGACGCGGCACTGGCGGACCTGCGGCGCTGCCTCGAGCTGGCCACCGAGCACGGGCTGACCCGCCTGGAGGGCAAGGTCCGGCACCTGCTGGGGGAACAGGGGCAGCTCCTCGGCGACATCCCCGGCGCGCTCCGGCACTACGAGCAGGCGGCGCGGATCTACCAGGACGCCGCTCCCGGATGGCTGGCCCGGTTGCGGGTCGACCAGGCCAGGGCCCTGCTCGTCGCCGGGCTGGCCGAGGACGCGGCCCGGCACCTCGACGAGGTCCTGCCCGAGCTGCGCGCCAGCCGCAACGTGCAGGACATCGCCGAAGCCGAGGTCGCTCGCGCGGCGGCCGCGATCCTCGACAACGACCACCGCCGGGCACGCAAGCTGGCCGAGCTCGCCCGGCGCCGGTTCCTCCGGCGCGGCAACGAACGCTGGGCCGCGGTCGCCGCGCTGACCCGGCTGCGCGCCGACGCGACGGAGGTCCTCGGCGGCTCTGGCCGTCCCCCGGCGCGGCTCGCCGCGGGCCTCGCCGCGCACGCCGACCGCCTGGGCGAACTGGGGCTGCGGGACGAGGCGGCGCTCGCGCGGCTGCTCGCGGTGCGGCTGCTGCTGCGCCGGGGCGAGGTCACGGCGGCGGGCGAGCTGCTGGCGCGGGTTCCGCGGCCGCGCCGCACCACCCCCATCGACCACGTCATGCTGCTGCGGTTGTGCCGGGCCGAGCTCGCGGTGGCGACCGGCCGTCCCCGGGCCGCGCTGGCGCAGGCGCGGGCCGGGCTGGACGAGCTGAGCCGGGTTCGCGACCGGATGGGCGGGCTGGACCTGGTGTGCGGGACCGCGGTGCACGGCCAGGAACTGGGCCGGCTCGCGGTCGGTCTCGTGCTCGGCACGACCCGCGGCCACGCCGGGGCGCGCCGGCTGTTCGCCTGGCAGGAGCGGACCCGCGCGCAGGTCTACCGCTACGAACCACTGCCCGCGATCGACGATCCGGTGCTCGCCCGGCTGATCACCGAGATGCGGCAGGTGCAGCGCCTGGCGCAGCAGAACCGCCTGGAGGGCAGGCCGGTGACGGCGCTGGAGCAGCGCTACGCCCGGCTGCAGCGGGAGGCGGGCCGTCTCGGCTGGTACACCAGCCCGTGGGGCCGTCCCCGCCCGGTCTGCTCACCCGAAGAAGTCGCCGCCGAGCTGGGCGAACGCGTGCTGGTGAGCCTGATCGGCCAGGACGGCGAGCTGTCCGCGGTGATCGTGCGGGACGGCCGGTTCCGGCTGGTCCGGCTCGGCGGCCTGGACGTGGTCGTCGAGATCACCAAGCAGTTGCACGCCGACCTGAACGCGCTGGCCCCGGACCACCTCCCGCTGCCACTGGTCGCGGCCGTCACCGCGTCCGCGGAGAAGCGGGCCCGCCTGCTCGACGAGCGGGTCGTCCGGCCGCTCGCGGACGCGATCGGCGACCGCGAACTGGTGATCGTGCCGACCGGCCAGTTGTACGCGCTGCCGTGGTCGGCCCTGCCGTCGTTGCGCGGGCGTCCGCTGTCGATCGCGCCGTCGGCCACGGCGTGGGTGAGCGCGATGCGCCGGGAGCCGATCGACCCGGTCGTGCTGGTCGGCGGGCCGGACGTGCCCGGCGCGATCGGCGAGGTGAAGCAGCTGCGGGCGGTCTACCCGTCGGCGACGCTGGTCGACGGTCCGGCGGCGACCAGTTCCGCGGTGCTGGCGGCGCTCGACGGGTCCGGCCTCGCGCACCTGGTCGCGCACGGCGCGCACGAGCCGGCGAACGCGTTGTTCTCGCGGCTGGAACTGGTCGACGGGCCGCTGTTCGCGCACGAGACCGCGCAGCTGCGGCGCCCGCCGGACCGGGTGGTGCTGGCCGCGTGCGAGCTGGCCATGAGCCACATCCGGCCGGGCGAGGAGGCGCTGGGATTCGCCGGCGCGCTGCTGGCGAGCGGGTCCCGCACGATCGTCGGCGCGATCGCGCGGGTCGGCGACCGGGCGGCGGCGGAGGCGATGACCGACCTGCACCAGCGGCTCGCGTCCGGCATCTCCCCGGCGCTGGCCCTGGCGCACGCGACCGCCGCGGATCCGCTCCGCCGCCCCTTCCTCTGCCTGGGCGCGGGCTAGCGCTCGGCGGCCTTCACCAGCTTCGCGGACAGGAACCTGATCGCCCCCGCCAGCGCGGCGCGCACGACCGGCCCGCTGCCCGGCACCTTCTCCCGGAACGAGCCGCGCCAGGTCAGCCGCGTGCCGGTGCCGTGCGGCTCGAACAGCACCTCGGCGCGGTAGTCCCGCACCGGCGCGGGCTCGACGAGCGTGTAGACGTGGCGCCGGTCCGGCTCGTACTCGACCGTCTCCTCGCGCGTCAGCAGCGGCCACGCGCCCACCTTCCGGATCGCGCCCACCCCGCCGACCGGATCGGCCCACCGGTCCCAGCGGGACACGACGATGAGCGGTTTCGCCCACTCGGACCAGCGCGCGCCGTCGGTTTCCAGCCGGAACAGGGTTGCGGGCGGGGCGCTGCTGGTGCGGGTGACCTCGAAGGTGAACGTCCTGGCGGGCATCGGTGACCTTTCCGCTCGGGTAGGGGTTACCGAGCAGTAAACCAGGGGCTTACCGGATGCGGGGGCGCTGACCTTGGGGTTTCATTGGTTCATGGGCATCAACTTCAACGAGATCAAGAAGAAGGCGCAGCAGGCGCTCGGCCAGAACGCCGACAAGATCGAGCACGGACTCGACAAGGCGAGCGGGTTCGCCAAGTCGAAGTTCGGCCAGCACTCCGGCAAGATCGACAACGTCACGTCGAAGGCGAAGGACTTGCTGCACAAGCAGTCCGGCGGCGGTGACGGCGAAGCCGGCCCCGGCCCGGCCGGTCCGCAGGGCGGACCCGGTCCGGCCGGTCCCCAGAGCGGACCCACCGGACCGACGCAGCCCGGACCGACCCAGCCGTAACCCTTACGGCACCTCGCCGATGGCGGTGTCGTCGGTGAGAGCGGTGATGCGGCCGCCGCGTTCGCCGAGCGCTCGCAGGCCGTCCCGGGCGTCCGGTGCACCCAGCGCGACGCGGACGCCCGACAGTGTGGCCTGCCTGGCGGCCGCAAGCGCTTGCGCGCCTTCGTGACCCGAGTTGATGCTGACCGCGAGGCCGCCGGTCGAGGCCAGTGACCCGCGCATGGCGCCGAGCCGGCCGAGTGCCTCGTCGAGCACCGGCAGCAGCGCCTCGCGGTTGCCCTCGGTCATCGCCCGGACCAGCTCCGGGCGGGTGGCGGCCACGCGGGTGCCGTCGGTGTAGGAGCCGGCGGCCAGTGCCATCGCGACCGGCCCGCCGTCCGCTCCGACGGCCGCGAGCACGGCGGCGAGCAGGTGCGGCAGGTGGGAGATCCGGGCCACGGCCTCGTCGTGCGTCGCCGCGGTCAGCGGCACCACGTGCGAACCGAGGTCGATCGCCAGCCGGGCGACCTCGGCCCACGCGGACAGATCGGTGTCGTCCTCGACGCACACCACCCAGGCCGCGCCACCGAACAGCGCCGCGTTGCCCGCGCGCCAGCCGGACTCCGCGGTGCCCGCCATCGGGTGGCCGCCGACGAACCGGGCTTCCGGCGCGAACGCGCGGGCGGCCGTCAGCACGCCCGTCTTCACGCTGGTCACGTCGGTGAGCAGGCACGTCGGCGCGTACACGTTGACGGTCCGCAGCACCTCCTCGACGGCGGTGAGCGGAACCGCCAGCACCACCAGCGCGTCCCGGTCGGCGGCTCGCCGCAGTGCGGCCTCCACGTCGGTCGAGGCGTCGAAGCCGTCAGCGGCCGCGGCCTCGGCGTCGGCGGCCGAAGTCGTCGCGCCCCACACCTCGCGCCCCACCGCCGCGGCCGCGCGCAGCACCGAGCCGCCGATCAACCCGAGCCCGATCACGCATACGTCTCGCACGGGGCGTCATCCTGCCAGGGCGTCGAGCGCGAAGGCCGCGTACATCGCGACACCCTTCGGGAAAGCGCCTTCATCGTGACGCACGCGGTTGGAGTGGTTGGTCGGCGCCTCTGCCGGGTCGAGGTCGGGCGGGCACGCGCCGAGGAACGCGAACGCGCCCGGAACCCGTTGCAGCACATAGGAGAAGTCCTCGGCACCCATGATCGGATCGGGCATCAGCTCCGACCGGCCGAGCACGCGCTGGGCGAGGTCCAGCACGCGCAGCGCCTGGTCCGGGTCGTTCACGGTCACCGGGTAGCCGGGCTCGATGTCGACCAGCACGCGGCAGCCGTGCGCCTCGCCGACCGCCTCGCACACCTTCGGCAGCTCCGCCTTGACCAGCGCGCGGGTGGACTCGGACAGCGTCCGGATCGTGCCGGCGACCTCCGCGGTCTCCGGGATGATGTTGGTCGTGGTGCCCGCCTGGATGCGGGTCACCGACACCACGGCCGGGTCGAACACGCTGATCCGCCGCGTCACCATCGTCTGCAGCGCGCCGACCATCGCCGCGGCCGCGGGCACCGGGTCGATCGCGTTGTGCGGGCTCGAACCGTGCCCGCCCTTGCCGGTGACCAGGATCGTGAACGTGTCGTTCGACGCCATCAGCGGCCCGGGACGCGTGCTGATCAGGCCGGATTCGACGTGGGAGAGCAGGTGGATGCCGAAGGCCCGCTCGACCCGCGATCCGGCCGCGTCGAGCACGCCTTCGTGGATCATGTGCCGCGCGCCGTGGTAGCCCTCCTCACCCGGCTGGAACATGAACACGACCGATCCGGCCAGCTCGTGGCGGTGGGCGGCGAGCAGCCGTGCCGCGGAGGCGAGCATCGCGGTGTGGCCGTCGTGGCCGCAGGCGTGCATCGTCCCGTCCACTTCGGAGGCGAATTCCAGCCCGGTGTCCTCCTGCAGCGGCAGCGCGTCCATGTCGCCGCGCAGCAGCACCGCAGGTCCGTCCTCCTCACCACGCAGCACGGCGGTCAGGGCGGAGGTCGACTTCCCGTCGACGATCTCCAGCGGCAGGCCGTCCAGCGCGCGCCGGACGGCGGCCCGGGTGTGCGGCAGGTGGAGGCCCTGCTCGGGGTGGGCGTGGATCTCGCGGCGCAGCGCGACGGTGGCCGGTTGCAGAGCCTCGGCTTCGGAGAGCAACGCGGCGAGCCGGGTGTCCGGCAATGGGGGCAACTCGGTGGGTCCCGTCATCATCCGATCCTCGCAGAGCGACTGCACCGATGATCCGTCCAGGTATACGGTGTGCGCTATGTCGGTGAAGGAGCCGGTTGCGGGATTCGCGGTCGCCGTGGTCCGTGAGGACGGCAAGTGGCGCTGCAGCGCGCTCGACGCCGGTGCGCTCACGGGGTTGGACGCCGCCATCACCGAGCTGGCCAAGTTGCGGTCCACCGGGGCCGTGTTCGGCCTGCTCGCGGTGGACGACGAGTTCTTCGTGATCGTGCGGCCGAGCCCGCGCGGACCGTCCCTGCTGCTCTCGGACGCGGCGGCGGCGCTGGACTACGACATCGCCGCCGACGTGCTCGACGTGCTGCGGGTCGAGCCGCCGGACGAGGAGGACGACTCGATCTGGCCCGAGGGCGACCTCGACATCCTCGCCGACGTCGGCCTGCCCGGGCCCGAGCTCGAGGTGATCGCCGGCGAGGTCGACCTCTACCCGGACGAGCAGCTGCAGATGATCGCGCAGCGCTGCGGGTTCGGCGGCGAGTTCACCGCGCTGCTCGACGAGATCTGACGTGTCCGACGCCGACCTGGTGTCCGCGGCGCTGGCCGCGGCGCGGGAGGCCGGCCCGGACGTGCCGATCGGCGCCGCGGTGTTCGCGCCCGACGGCCGCCTGCTCGCCCGCGCCCACAACGCCCGCGAGGAGCTGGGCGACCCGACCGCGCACGCCGAGGTCCTGGCGCTGCGGGCGGCCGCCCGGGAGTTCGGCGACGGCTGGCGGCTGGACGGCTGCACGCTCGCGGTGACGGTCGAGCCCTGCACGATGTGCGCGGGCGCGCTGGTGCTCGCGCGCGTGGCCCGGGTGGTGTTCGGGGCCTGGGAGCCGCGTACCGGCGCGGTCGGATCGCTGTGGGACGTGGTGCGCGACCGGCGGCTCAACCACCGGCCGGAGCTGCGCGGCGGGGTCCTGGAGGCCGAGTGCGCCGCGTTGCTGGCCGATTTCTTCGCCGGTCACCGGGACGTGTGACGCCGCGCGAGGTGGGGTAGCCCGTTGTCGACCGCGTCGAAGGAGGGTCGATGAACGTCGTGAAGAACCGGATGACGAGCCGGTCCCGCCAGGCCAAGGGCGGGGCGCGTGAGCTGTTCGGCCGCCTCACCGGCAACCGCCGTCACCAGACGGCCGGTCGTGCCGAGCGGATCCGCGGTGTCGTGCGCGAGACGACCACCGAGGTCGCGGACTGGGCGGCCACCGCCGCGCGGGACGCGCAGCGCCGCTTCCGCACCAGGTGAGGAGTGCCTGCAAGCCGCTCGTGGGCGTCTAGTAACCTAGTCGGCGGTAGCGTGTCCGAGCGGCCGAAGGAGCACGACTCGAAATCGTGTGACGGTTGACCCCGTCCGTGGGTTCAAATCCCACCGCTACCGCCGGATCGAACGCCGGGTTTCCCGCCAGGGAGGCCCGGCGTTCGTCGTTTCCGCTACCCGACGTCGACCGTGATCTCCTCCGCGGTGGCGCCCTCCACGGCGAGGGTCAGCGTCGCGGTGGTGAAGGTCACATTGAGCAGCTTGGCCGTCCAGAGCGGGTTCGGGCACGCCGGCACGGCCGGGACCCCGGTCGGTTTGCTCGTGAGCGCGAAGGTGTACTGCCCGTTGTGCGGGGTCTGCTGCCGCCCGCTCGTCGCGGTGATCTCGACCTCGGTGTCCTGACCGGTCACGAGAACGCCGGCCGGGTTCACGCACTCGACCTTCGCGGTGCCGGTGGCGGTGGCGGTGATCTCGAAGGTCGTGCCGCCCAGGCCGGCCACCTTGCCGGCGCATTCGAACCGGGTCCCGGTGTCGGTGCACACCGCCGCGTTGCCACCGCCGGTGACGAAGTGGCCGTTGTCCGCGTACGCCGGAGCCGCGGCGAGGCACGCGACGGCGAGCGCGCCCGCGAGGGTGCCGATCATCCGCCTCATGTGCCTGCCTTTCGTTGGGAAACCCAGTTTCGGCTCGGCGGGTGGCCGGTGGTGGCCCGCTCACGCGGACGGGCGGTCCGGTTCCCTCGTCCGGGGCCCGCAGGCTGCCCGTACCGGCCGCCCGTCGCCTGCGGGAACGCCCGCGGGAGGTGCCTGGGATCGGCCAGCACCCGGTCGTAACTTCAGCTTCTTGCCGATCAAGTCTTCTGGGGGTACTCGATGAGACTGCTCAACATCCGCACTCTGTCCGCCGCGGCGGCTGTGGCGGCCGTCGCGGCGCTGGTTCCCGCCGGCACCGCCGCCGCCATGCCCGACCCACCCGGCGACGGCTGGGACCACACCTTCACGGCTCCCGGTGTCACCGTGTACGTCGAGGAGTACGGCGACCGCATCTCCGTCTGCGACAGCGCGGCCAACGGTTCCAGCGCGCAGGTCAACGTCTGGGCCAACGGTGGGTGGCGCTACGAGGCCGTCGCCAACGGCGGCTTCGCTACCTGCGTGATGCACTCGGCGAAGGACGGTGGTGCCTACAACCTGCCGGAGGGCGCGTACATCGAGCTGTACTACAAGGGCGAAAGCACCGGTTGGGCCACCAAGAGCTCGTACACCAACGACCACTGAGGCACCCGCCGTCGGTCGTAGGCCGGGTGGACGAACCGTTACCGGTTGTTGCCGCTGAGTCTTCCTTCGTCTCACCTCATCGAGGGAAGATGCCTCGACTGATGATCAGACGAGGGGACTCAGGGTGACGACCAGTCGAAGAATCGGTGTGCTCGCCGCTGCCGCTCTCGCCGGTGTGACCGTGGCCGTCGCACCGGCGTCGGCGGCCAGCGCGGATCTCGTGATCGCCGAGGTCTACGGCGGCGGTGGCAACAGCGGGGCCACGCTGACCAGCGACTTCATCGAGATCGCCACCGCGGGCGGCAGCGCGGCGCTGGACGGCTGGAGCGTGCAGTACCTGCCCGGCTCGCCGAGCGCGTCGAGCCGGTGGCAGGTCACCGCGCTGACCGGTTCGGTCGCGCCGGGCGGCCGGTACCTGGTCGCCGAGGCCACCGGATCGGGTGGCGCGGTCTCGCTGCCCGCCGCCGACGCGGCCGGGTCGATCGCGATGTCCGCGACCTCCGGCACCGTCGCCCTCGTCCAGGGCACCACCGCGCTGACCTGCCTCACCACCGCCGACTGCGCCGCCGATCCGCGCGTCCGCGACCTCGTCGGCTACGGCTCGGCGACCGTCCGCGAAGGCAGCCCGACGGCGGCGCCGAGCAACACCACCTCGGCCGCCCGCGCCACGCTGACCGACACCGACGACAACGCCACCGACTTCACCACCGGCACGCCGACCCCGGTCAACACGAAGGGCGAGACCTCCGGCGGCGACGCGGGCGGCACCCCGGCCAAGATCCACGACATCCAGGGCACCACCCGGCTCTCGCCGCTGGCCGGCAAGAAGGTCACCGGCGTGACCGGCATCGTCACCGCGCTGCGCACCTTCGGCTCCGCGCGCGGTTTCTGGATGACCGACCCGCGGCCCGACGCCGACCCGCGCACCAGCGAGGGCGTGCTGGTGTTCACCGGCTCGACCACGCCCGCGGTGGCAGTCGGCGACGCCGTCACGGTCTCCGGCACCGTCACCGAGTACTACCCGGACGGCCGCGCGAACTCGACCTACCAGTCCACCACCGAGATCACCGGTCCGAAGTGGACCGTTCAGTCGAGCGGCAACCCGCTGCCCGCGGCCACCCCGATCACGCCGGCCACCGTGCCCGGCGCGGTCGCGCCCCAGCCCGGTGGCAACATCGAGGGCCTGCCGCTGGAGCCGGCGAAGTACTCGCTGGACTTCTGGGAGTCGCACGAGGGCGAGGTCGTCAGCGTGCTGGACGCCGGCGTCGTCGGTCCGTCCACCGAGTACAACGAGATCTACGTGACCACCAAGCCGCGGGAGAACCGGACCGACCGCGGCGGCACCGTCTACACCGGATACGACACGCCGAACACCGGGATCCTCAAGATCGAGTCGCTGATCCCGTTCGCGCAGCGGCCGTTCCCACAGGCCGACACGGGTGACACGCTCGCCGGTCCGACCTCGGGCCCGGTGGAGTACGACAGCTTCGGCGGGTACACGCTGCAGGCCACCGTGCTGGGCGAGGTCAAGGACGGTGGCATCCAGCGCGAGGTGACGCGCAGGCAGTCGCCGAGCGAGCTGGCCGTGGCGACCTACAACGTCGAGAACCTGTCCGCTGTGGACGATCAGGAGAAGTTCGACCAGCTGGCGCACGGGATCGTGGACAGCCTCGCGTCACCGGACATCGTGACGCTGGAGGAGATCCAGGACAACAACGGTGCCGAGGGCGAGGGCGACGGCGTGGTGGCCGCGGACCAGACGTTGCGGCGGTTCACCGACGCGATCGTCGCCGCGGGCGGCCCGCGCTACGAGTGGCGGCAGATCGACCCGCGGGAGGGGATGGACGGCGGCGAGCCGGGCGGCAACATCCGGGTCGGGCTCCTGTTCAACCCGCGCCGGGTGTCGTTCGTGGACCGCCCTGGTGGCGACGCGACCACCGCGGTGTCCGTGGTGCGGGAGCGCGGCAAGCCGCACCTGTCCGTGTCACCGGGCCGGGTGGATCCGGGCAACGCGGCGTGGGCGAACAGCCGCAAGCCGCTGGCCGGGGAGTTCGTGTTCCACGGCCACACGGTCTTCGTGATCGCCAACCACTTCAACTCCAAGGGCGGCGACCAGCCGACGCACGGCCGCTACCAGCCGCCGGCGCGGAGTTCGGAGGTGCAGCGCGGGCAGCAGGCGCAGGTGCTGCGCGGGTTCGTCGACCAGCTGCTGGCGGCGGACCCGTGGGCGGACGTCATCGTGGCCGGCGACCTGAACGACTACCAGTTCTCGCCCGCGCTGCGGACGCTCACCGCGGGCGGCGCGCTGACCGACCAGATCGACCGGCTGCCCGCCGACGAGCGGTACAGCTACGTCTACGAGGGCAACTCGCAGGTGCTGGACCACATCCTGACGTCGCGGGCGCTGCGGTGGGTCGACTACGACGTGGTGCACATCAACGCGGAGTTCGCCGAGCAGGCGAGCGACCACGACCCGCAGATCATCCGCTACCGCCCGACCCGCTGACACGGCGCCGACCGCCGCCTCTTCGGCGGCGGTCGGTGGTGTGGTCGCTTTGGCTCGCCGCGGGGGTGGGTGGCGGCGGTGGGCGGTGGGTTGTTCGGCCGGCCGTTGGCTGCTGGGTGGCGGTGGTCAGCGGTGCGGTTGCTTGGTCCACCGCCGGATGGTGTGGGGGCGCCGGTGCAGCTGCTGGCCCGCCGCTGAGTGGCGGCCGTCGGCGGTGCGGTTGCCTGGCCGGCCGCCGGGTGGCTGGCGGCGGTCGGTGCTGCCGTTGCCTGGCCCGCAGGGTGGGTGGTGTGTTTGCCTGGCCCGCCGCCGGGTGGTCTGGGTGGTGGTGGTCAGCGGTGCAGCTGCCTGGCCCGCCGCTGGGCGGCCCTGGCGGCCTGCAGCATCGCCTCGGCCAGGTCCATCGGCTTGACGTGCTCGAAGAGGGCGGAGTTGATGGCGACCTCGAGGATCTCCCCGTCCGCGGCGACTCCCACCTCGACCAGGCCCCAGTCGTCCTGGGCGGTGGTGACCTGCTGAGCGGCTTGGCGCCGCCGCGCGACCGGCCGCTCGTCGACGGTCTCGGACTTCGTGGTCAGCTCGCGGTTCACCGGGTTCCTCTTCCTCTCGGCTGCTACGACGTCACCGACTCCCCAGCGGTTCCGTGGGGAACCAACCACAGGCGCGCAACGTCTGGAAGGTCATGAACTGGGTTCGCGCGACCGTCGACCACCTGTCCCGCCGCGAGGTCTCACCCGCGGTGCCGGCAACCCTGCGGAGCGACCTGAGCTGGGCCAGGGCATACGTCCCCCGCCCGACGCCCACGCCGGACACACTGGAGCCCCAGAGCTGGCTCCGCCCAGCGAACTAGCGCCGCGCGCCCGAGCTCCCACACGCCCCGTGGCCGGCGTCGCGCGCGGTACCGAGCCGCACGACTGGCACCGACCCGCGCCCGCGGGTGGCGCACCGGCCACCGCTGTGGCACCGGGCATCCGCTGAGCGCCAGGCATCTGCTGGGTGCGTCGGCATCCGCTCGACTTGTGCCGCGCCAGCCCATCCAGCACTGCGCTGGTCGGCTAGTGCCCGCCGCCCGGCTGGTGCGGGGCTGCCCACCCAGCACCGCTCGCAGGGCTGATGCCCTCGCCGCTTGGCTGGCGCCGCACCCACTCGGTGCCCCCTCGCGCGGCTGCATCGTGCCCGCCTGGCTGGTGCCCCATGCGCGGCCGAAGCCGTGCCCCCCGGCTAGCGCCGCGCCCGCTCGGGTGGTGCTCCCTCGCGCGGCTGGCGCCGCGCCCGCCCGCTGAGGCTGGTGCCCCTCGCTGGGCCCAGTGCCACACGTGCCGCCCCGTCCAGCCGGCGCGCCCGGCCACCACCGCGCGCACCCAGCGAACTAGCGCCGCGCGCGCCAGCCCAGTGACAGCACCGCGTCCACCAGCTCCTGGTAGCTCTCCTTGACCTCGCGCAGGTACAGGTCCAGCCGCGCGGCGTAGGCGTGCGGTGCGGGCGCCGGGTCGGCGCCGACCTCCAGCCAGGGCAGCCGGCTGACGTTGTCCTGCGCCATCCGCCACCAGTGCTGCGCCCCCTGCGCCGTGCGGGCCTCGCGTTCCCTCGCCTCCGCCAGGGCGGCTTCCGCGGCCGCGATCTCGGCGTCCAGCTCCTCGGCCCGCCGCCGCTCCCACGCCCGCAGCTCCTCGGCCGCCTTCCCGGCGAGGCCGACGATCTGCTTGTACTCCATCGCCGCGTTCATGCCTGGTGCTCCGGCCGGTCGAAGGGGATCATCACCTCGGGTGAAACGTGCGTGCTGCGGTCGAAGAACAGCGCCCGCCCCGGCCGCGGCGACCAGTGCACGACCTGCCCGGCCGCGAACTGGCTCAGCTCCGCCCCCTGCACGTCCAGCGCGGCCCACGCCCCGATGTCGTCGGTGCCGGCGAACCCGAGCGTGTCCTTCAGCCGCGCCGTGCTGCGCCACCACCCGATCGTGTGCGTGCCCTTCCCGGGCCCCTGCTTGAGCACCACCCGGAAGTGGTCCAGCCCGCTCTTCAGCTGACCGGGCTGCTTCTGCTCCAGGATCGGCAGCGCCGCGTCGACGCCGTACAACAGCAGGATCCGCGCGTGCTCCGGCGGCTCCTCGGCGAGCTTGGCCATGTGCTCGCCCAGCTCGACGTCGCTCAGCCGCACCACGCGGTGCCCGTCCGCCTCCAGACCGTCGGCCAGCTCGCCGACCGCCGGCGCGCACCGGTCGACCAGGCACGCCACCAGGAACTCGACCTCGTGCGGCGGGTACTGCTTCGCGAGCGACCGGGCCGCGGCGTCCATGATGGACAGTGCCTCGGCGATCGCGGTACCCATGACCGCCAGGTTCCGGCCCGGCGCCCCGGTCAGCTCGACCGCGCACGCCGTGTCCGCCACATCGATCGACTGCCCCAGCAGCGCCCGCGGCGGCCCGCCCGCACTGCGCGGGTCGAACGCGGCCGAGTGCTCCAGCACCGGCGAGTGCGCGCCGTCGAACAGCCGCGGCCGCTGGTGCTCCTGGGCGTAGCGCTCCCACAGCTCCCGCTGCAGCGACGAGAAGATGTCCTTGCTGCTCGCGTCCGGCACGTGCGCGAGCTGGTTGCCGTGCGCGACACCGGAGTCGTGGTTGATCACCGCGTGCCACTTCGGCGCGGCGACGGCCGCGTTGTTGGTCTCGGCCAGCACGCGCCGCGCCTTGGGCATCGCGATCCGCAGCGTGCACTGCTCGAACACCGCCGGTTTGCCCCAGAACGCGTCGATGCCGGCGATGTCCTGGCTGGCCAGGATCAGGTGGATGCCCTGGGCGCGGCCGCGCCGCGCGATGTCCTCCAGCAGCGCCGTGGCCTGGTTCGTCACCCCGTCGCGGCCGGCGAACAGGTACTGGAACTCGTCGATCACCGCGACGATCCGCGGCCAGTGCCCGTCCGGGTCCTGGGCGCGCAGCCCGGCCAGGTCGGTGACCTCGTGCTCCTTGGCCGCGGCCGACCGGCGGCGCAGCTCGTCGGCGAGGAACCGCAGCAGCGCCAGCCCGAACTCGCGGTCGGTGTTGACGTTGACCCCGATCAGGCGCGCGTGCGGCAGCCAGCTCGCGTCGCGGCGGCCCGGCGCGAGCCCGGCGAAGGACACGCCCTCCTTGAAGTCCAGCAGGTACAGCGCGAGCTCGTCCGGCGGGTAACGCGCGGCGAGGCTGCCGAGCAGGGCGTAGAGGAAGTTGGTCTTGCCCGAGCCGCTCGGCCCGCCGATCAGCGCGTGCGGGCTCGCGTCGCCGATGACGACCTCGACCGGATCGCCCTCGAAGAACCCGACCGGCGCCCGCAGCTCGCGCGCGGAGTTCTCCTGGCCCAGCTCGGCCGGCAGCAGGTCGCGGAACGACCGCGGCCCGCCCTGCTTCTCCACGATCGCGTCGGCCAGCCTGCTCGCCGCGGCGCTGACCTCGGTCGACGGGATCGGCGGGTCCAGGTCGACGACCAGGTTGGGCCCGGTCATGCTGGTGGCCGCGTGGTGCTCGTCGAGCATGCGGATGTTCTCGAACGCGCCGCCCAGGATCGTCGGGATGTCGACGGTGATCAGCGAGATCCCGGCGGCCAGCGCGGCGCCGGCGATGCGCTTGAGTTCCCGCAGCGGCTCCGGCGCCCAGGTCTCGCCGTTGCCGAACAGCACGACGACCCGCCACGGCTCGACCCGCTGCCCGAGCTGGTCGCGCAGCCCGCGCAGCGACGTGTGGCCGGCCTGCATGGTGTGCGCGTGGATGCGGCGGATGTGCCCGGTCAGCTCGTCGAGCAGGACGCCGAGCTGGTCCGGGTCGTAGAGCGTGACCGCGGAGGTGCGGGACAGCGGGTAGAGGTTGGGCAGTACGGCGGTCAGCTGCGCGACGTCCCACAGGTGGATCCGCACCGAACCCAGCTCCATCGTGCTGAGCACGCGCAGCAGCAGGCTCTCGATGAGGGATTCGACGGCCGAGCGGCCGCGGACGGCCGTGGTGATCGCCAGGTGCGAGTCGTCCAGCAGCGGCACCATCACCGGGAACGGACCGGAATCGTCCATTGTGGACGCTCCGATGCGCCACAGCGGCGGCGGCTTCAGCGGCTCTCGCCCGGGGCGGCCGAGCCACGCGCTGGACGGCAGGCTCGCCGGCCCCGGCGCGACGCGGGCTACTAGGTCGCGCAGGCGCGCGGGCACGGTCGCCGCGTCCGTGTAGAACGCGGCGTGCTGGGCGTTGAGCTTGTCCCGGACCCCGGCCATCACCGGGCTGCGGAGCGCGGCGGTGAGGTTCTCGTCCCCGGCCGCGGCGTCGATGCCGACGCGCACGATCTGCTGTTCCAGCTGGAGCCGGGCCAGCTCGGTCTCGGCGATCTGGCGGCCGGCCTGCGCCGCGCCGAGCACCATGCCGAGCTTCTCGCGCATGGTGCCCAGGGCCGCCACGACCCGGCGTTTCTGCTCGTTGGCCTTCGGCATGGCGCGCCTACAGCCGGGCCAGGTAGGTGTTCACCAGATCGTCGGCGGCGCGCAGCCGGTCGGCGTCCTTGCCGAGCCGGTCGACCGCCGCCGCCAGCTCGGGCGGCACCCACGCGTCGGCCTGCTCATGGGCGTTCACGATCACTTCGCGTGCTTCGTCCAACAGTTCCACCGCACGGTTGGTGTGTTCGCTTGCCTCGGCCAGTTTCGCACGGAACGCGGCCAGCTGCGCCTGCAGCTCGGGGAGCGAGAACATCTAGAGGCGAGCGGCGTACGACTCGGCCGAGGACACCGCGGCCTGAATCGTGTTCTGCTGACCGCTGATGCCCTGCAGCGCCTCGGCGAGCATGCTGTTCGCCTGGGTCACCTCCGGCTGCGTGCTTCCCGAGGTGACCTGGCCCAGGATCTGCTGGGCCTCCTCGAGTGCCTGAGCGGCCTGCTGGAGGGCTGCGACGCTGGCGTTGCACTTCTCGTTCGCCATCGCGATCCCAGCGCGGATCTCTTCCACTCCGGCCATAGTGACGCGGGTTCTCCTCGAGCTAGCGGTTTGTACGGCCGCGTGTGCGGCCTGTCAACAAACTATCGGTAGAGCGGACCGGAGCATGAGCCTGGTCACTGGTGCATCCGGGTGAAGTGCGGGGCCGGTTCACACGGCCGGGTCAGCCCCGGGAACGCGAAACGCCGGGCCCCAGTGGGTGCCCGGCGTCCGGCTGAAGAGCGGAGGATACGGGATTCGAACCCGTGAGGGCTGTTACACCCAACACGATTTCCAATCGTGCGCCTTAGGCCGCTCGGCCAATCCTCCGCTGAGAAGGGTACAGCAGGCCCGCACGCGCTCCGCCGAGGCCCGGTTCTGGCAGGTGCGGGCCCGTGGACCCGCGCCCGGCCGGCGCCTCGTCTCCCCAGGTCGGACCGTCAGGCCGACCGGGTGAGCGTCTCCCCGTCGCCGGGAGCGGCGACGGGCCCGAACAGCGCGCAGATCTCCTCCACGACCTGGCGGTGCGCGGCGAGCGCCAGGTGACCGACCCCGGGCAGCACCACGTTGCGCACGTCGAGGTCCGGATGCTCGATCCGGCCGTGCCTGCTGGGCAGCACCAGCTCGTCGCCGTCGCTGGAGAACGTGACGAACTTCGTCGGGCAGCCCGGCGCGGGCCGGTTCAGCTCGGTCAGCAGGTCGCTGCCCGGGCGCAGCTGGCGGGCCAGCGGGATCGGCGAGAACAGCCAGGCCGCGACCGTGCCGCCGTGCGGCGTGCCGACGGTGACCACCGTGTCGACCCGCTCGTGCCCGCCGAGCCGCTGCACGTAGTACCGGGCGATGAGGCCGCCCAGGCTGTGGCCCACCAGGTCGAGCTTCGCCGCGCCGGTGACCTCGCACAGCTGCTCGATCTGCTCGGCCAGCCGCGCCGCCGCGGACCGCACGGCCCGCAGCAGCAGGCTGTAGCTGAACGAGACCACCGGCCCGGCGCCGCAGCGGTCCAGCGCGACCTTCAGGTCGGTGAAGATCGCGGTGTTGTCGGCCAGGCCGGGCAGCACCACCAGCGGGCGGCCCGGCACGCTCTCGCGGACGGGCTGGATCGCCCAGCGCCGCCCGATGCCCGCCGGGTACCGCAGCGCGTGCGTCACCACGCTCGCGATCTCACCCGCGACCGTCCGCAGAACCGCCATCACGCACCTCCACCGCGAGGTGGTCGTCCACTGGATGCGAGGTTAGCCGTGGGGACCGACATTTTCGTTTCGCCGCCCCGGTCTCGGTTTCGTTTCCGACCCGATCAGTGGAACAGCGCGAGCTTGCCGACGACGTCCCGCGCGGCCGCGAGGAGCGTGCGCACGGTGCCGAGGTAGGTCTTGGCCTCCGAGGGCAGGATGTGGCTGTCCCGGCTGGTCGGCGTGTCCAGTTCCTTCGCGCGCTGGCGGAGCAGCTCGATCTGCGAGAACTGGTGCCCGAACTGGGCCGCCACGACCGTCCCGACCACCTGCTCCGGCGCGGACAACGCGGGCCGCAGACCCTGCCGGGCGAGCAGGCCGGCGCCGATCAGCTGCGCGGACTTGGCCAGCAGCAGGAACGCCGAGTCCGGCGAGACCTCCGCGAGCCGCTCGGCCGAGGAGATGTGCTTGGCCGCGAGGTCCAGGAACGGCTGCCCGTTGCCGGCCGGCCCGCCGACCAGGTCGAGGTGACCCGCGCGCACCAGCTGCATCACGACGTCGTGCCCGGTGAGCCCGACACCCGAGGTCAGCGGGGCCTGCCGGGGCGGGATCGGGGCGATCTCGACGACCGGGTGCCCGGGCCGCTGCCGCGGGATCTGCAGGCCGTCCAGACCACGTTCCGGCGCGGCGAGCGAGAAGCTCACCGGACGCTTGAGCCGCTGCTCGGCGCGCCGCGCGGCGATGTGCAGGGCCTGCTCGTCGGCCGGGACGCCGGGCTGGAGGGAGACCAGCAGTTCGATGCTCTCCGGCGCGGGTCCGGGAATGCCGGCGAACCGGTCGGCCCACACGCCGCCGACCAGGATGCGCACCACGCCCCGCACGCAGCCGAACTCCTCGCCGATGATCTGCGGGACGCCGTAGGTGAGGCGCAGCAGTTCGGCCAGCGGGCGCGCGAGCGGCCCGTCCCCGGACGCGCGCATCAGCCGGATCGTGCCCTCGCGGCGGCTGGTCAGGATGCCGGCCTTCTCCAGGAGCTTGTTCTCCTTGTCCACGGAGGCCAGCGAGCTGCCGGAGTGCTCGGCCAGCTCGGTGAGGCTGAACGAGCGGTCGGGGTTGAGCAGCGTCGCGGCGAGGATGCCGGCCTGGACACGCGACCGGAAGACCGGGAGGAGGGCCGGGGTGCCCTGCGCGCGGCGGGCCGGACCGGGCGTGGCGGGCGCGTTGTCGGTGACGACGGCGTGCCCGAGCCGATTGCGTCTGCGAGCCGCCGCGGCCGCCTGGTCGAGCCGCTCCTGGGGCACCTCCAGGACGACGGACAGCCATCTTCTCGTGCCCAGCCTCGGGATCTGGTGCCCACGTTCCCACCGGGCGACCAGATCACGCGTGACGGTCGGCCGCCCCGACACGGTCGCCAGTTCGCGCGCCAGGGTGTACTGACTCAGCTTCCGCTCCCGCCGAGCGGCCCGGATGAGGTGCGAGATGGGCTGGTTCAGGTCCACTTCCATGATCCTCAGAACTCCCTGCTTCCGCCGAATGGAGCCACGACCGTAGTCCCGCTCCTGGCCCCCGCACCGTACGTTTCGCGCACGCTTTCATCTGTTTTGCGCCCCCGGCCCCCGCGGAGGCCCCCTGGGTGAACTCGTCCCCTGGCTGTGACCTTTTGACCTGGGAAACCCTGGATCGCGTCCCCCTCGGTCGAGTCAACGATGAACGGACGAACGATGTGCTTGTCGAACCTGTTGCTTTGTTCGAACGCCTCAATTCGCGACGCGTTCACCGTAGTCGACATGAACGATCTGAGCGATGTTTTCGTGGTGGATGACGACAACCGGTTGGTCGGTGCGGTTTCCGAGCAGGACCTGCGCCGCGGGCTCCTGAACGGGGTGTCGCTGGACGACCCGATCGCACCCCTGGTCCGCCCCTGGCGTGCGACGGCGAGCCAGGCCGCCGACCGGGCGGCGGTCCTGGATCTCATGCGTGCGCTGGGAGTTCGCAACATCCCGGTGGTCGACTCCGGCAACCGGGTGGTCGGCCTGCACGTCGAGCGGCGGATCATCGGGGTGCCGAAACTGCCGAACTGGGCCGTGATCATGGCGGGCGGCAGGGGAACGCGATTGGCGCCCCTGACCGATACGATTCCCAAACCGATGCTGACCGTCGCCGGCCGTCCCATTCTGGAACGGCTGGTCCTGCATCTCGTCGGTTCCGGGGTGGAAAAGATATTCCTCTCGGTGAACTACCTGGCGAACGTCATAGAGAAGCATTTCGGCGACGGCGGGCACCTCGGGTGCAGCATCGAGTACCTGCGCGAGGACCCCGACCTGCCGCTGGGGACCGGTGGCGCGCTGCGGCTGCTCGGCGACCTCGGTTACCGGGCCGAGCACCCGCTGCTGGTCATGAACGGCGACCTGGTCACCAACTTCTCGGTCGGCAAGCTCCTCGAGACGCACCGGCGGGAGCAGGCCCTCGCGACGATCGCCACGAGCAGGTACCGCCACGAGGTGCCGTTCGGTGTGCTGAAGTCCGATCGGAACCGGCTCACGCAGATCGTCGAGAAGCCGACGCAGGAATGGCCGGTGAACGCCGGCATCTACACGCTGGACCCGGTCCTGCTCGACCGCATCCCGGCGGATCAGGAGTTCCCCATCACGAACCTGTTCGAAGACTGCCTGCGCCGCGGCGAAAAGGTGGCGCTGTGGCCCCTCAGCGACGACTGGCAGGACATCGGCAGGCCCAACGAACTGGCACAGGCAAGGGGGCAGTGATGTCCGACGCGCTCAAGATCCAGGTCCGGCTCACCGGCGGACCCGCCGGGATACCGCCCGTGCTGGAGATCGACCCGTCGCTGCTGCCGGACGGGTGCCTCAAGATCCGGTTCGCCGCCGGGTACGAGCACTTCCGACTGGTCGAGCAGGCCGACGGCGCGCCCGTGTTCGCCTGGTCGGACCGGACCCGTATCGCGGAGTGACCATGCCGTTCCACGAGAGTGTGATCGACGCCCGAACGATGCTGTTCGTGCCGGGTGATCGGCCGGACCGGTTCTCGAGAGCTGTGGACTGCGACCCTGACCTCGTTGTCCTCGATCTCGAGGATGCGGTTGTTCCGGCCGACAAGCGCAGAGCGCGGGAGAACGTCCGCGCCTGGCGGAACAGTGGCGGCAGCGGCATCGTCCGCATCAACGACGACACGACGGACTGGTGGCAGCGCGACCTGTCCATGCTCGCCGGGCGGGTCTGCGGAGCATCGTGCCGAAGGTCACCCGCCCCGAACAGGTGCGGCAGGTGGTCGACGTGATGCCTGCCGGGGCGTGCGTGCTGCCCCTGATCGAGATGGCGTCCGGAGTCATCGACGCGCCCGCGATCTGCGGGGTCGCGGGCGTGACACGGCGGTGTTCGGCAACGCCGACCTCGGCCGGGAGCTCGGAGTGAACCACGCCGACCGCGACGCCATGTTCTTCGCCCGTGCCCAGGTGGTCATGGCGTCGCGAGCGGCCGGCATCGCCCCGCCGGTCGACGGGGCGACCACCGCGATCGAAGACATGGACCTGGTCCGCGCAGACGCCGAACACGCTGCACGGCTCGGGTTCACCGGCAAGCTCTGCCTGCACCCGCGCCAAGTCAAGCTGGTCGCCGATGCGTTCGGGCCTTCCGAAGAGGAGGTTCTGTGGGTGCGGAGCGTCGTCGCCGCGTCGGTCAGCGGCTCGATGACCGCGGTCAGTGGCGAGGCGATCGTCGCGGGAGCACGGCGGATTCTCGGCTGGATCGAGCGGGGGCGGGTCTCGGAGGCATGAGCGCGGCGCCTGCGACCGACGGGTCTGTCCTCGCCCGGACGGCGAGGACGAAGGTGGTCACTGCGGTGTGCCTCGCGCAGTTCGCCGTTGTCCTGGACTCGTTCGTCGGGTTCGTCGCACTGCCCTCGATACAGCAGGACCTGGGGTTCTCCGCGGCCGGGGTGACCTGGGTGATCAACTCCTACATCCTGGTCTTCGGCGGATTCCTGGTCTTCGGAGGTCGCTGCGCGGATGTCGTCGGGCAACGGATCACGTTCCTTTCCGGCGCGTGGATCTTCGCCGTCACCTCGGTGGTGTGCGGGCTGTCGGCCACACAGCTGATGCTGGTCTTGGCCCGGTTCGCGCAAGGGCTGGGCGCGGCGATCATGGCGCCCGCCGCGCTGGCGATCCTGGTCCGGGTCTTCCCGGACGGGCCGGAACGCCGTCGTGCTCTCACACTGTGGGGAATCGTGAGCGGTTGCGGCGCGACGACGGGCCTTGTCGCGGGAGGGGTGTTGGTCGACCTGTTCTCCTGGGCGGCCATCTTCTTCGTCAACGTCCCGGTGTGCGTTGCCATCGTCGTACTCGCCCAGCGGGCCGTACCACCGTTCCGGCTGGACCGCACGGGACGGTTCGACATCTGGGGATCCGTCACCGTGACCGGCGCTCTGATGTCGATCGTGTACGCGGTGATCAACGTCGAAAGCGACGGCTGGTCCGCCGTACCGACACTCGGCGCCTTCGCGCTCGCCATTCTGCTCGCGGGTTCGTTCGTCGTCATCGAGCACCGCCACCCGAACCCGATGATCGAGTTGAGGTTGTTCCGGATCCGGTCCCTGACCGTCGCCAACCTGACGCTCTTCTTGTTGTGCGGTGCTCCTGCTTGCGGCATCTACGTCGCGACGCTCTACCTGCAGAACGTCCTGCTCTACTCGGCAGCGGGCACCGGGCTGGTCTTCATGCCCGCATCGTTCGCCGTGTTCTTCGGATCCCTCGCCGCGCAGCGATTCATACCGTTGGTCGGGATGCGGTGGATCGTCGCCGGTTCTGCGGTGATCGCGGCTGCGGGGTCGGCGATGCTGGGAGCCGCGGGTGGTAGTTCGACCGGCTCGGGTGCGCTGGTTGTCTCCTGTGCGGTGTTCGTGCTGTACCTCGGCGCCTCGTGCGTCAGCATCGCGCTGAGGGTTCTCGCGACCACCGGGCTGGCGGCAGGCGATGTCGGTGCCGCCTCCGGTATGATCAACACCGCGCAGCAAGTGGGGGCGGCGTTCTGGCTTGCTGTCTTCTCCTCGGTCGCGACGCATCGCATCGGAGAGGCTGCGGGAGAACCGATCGTGCTGTCCGCCGGTACTTATCAGCTGGTCGCCTGGGCGGGCGCGGGCTTGGCCGTGCTGTCGGCCGCGGTCGCCGCGGCCGCGCTACCCGCACGTCTCGGCACCGTGGGTGCCCCGCGCGATCACGCCTGAGGCCGCAAGCCGGTCGACGTCCGGTCTCGAGTAGCCCAGCTCCCGGAGCACGGCCTCGGTGTCGGCGCCGATGGCACCGCGGGCGGCATTGCGCACCGAGCCAGGGTTCTGTGGAACCTTCGGGAACGGACCCTGCATGCGGATCCGACCGAGGTCATCGTCGTCGATCTCGACAATGCTTCCGCGGGCCAGGAAATGTTCGTCCTGCAGTATGTCCGACGCATCGTAAACCGGCGCGACGGCGACGTCCGCCTCTCGCATCCGCTCGAGCACCTCAGCGCGGCTGTGACTGCCAACCCATCCGCTGATCAGGCCATCGAGCGCAACCCGGTTCTCGATCCGGTCGGCGTTGGTCGCGAAACGCGGGTCGCGCATCGCTTTCTCACCACCGACCAGACGCAACAGCCGTCCGGCCACGGACTGGGCGGCCCCGGACAGGGCGATCCACTGCCCATCCGCGGTCCGGTACGTGTTGCGTGGCGCGATCTGCGGGACGGCGTTGCCCATCCGCGGCTGGAGCGTTCCGAGCTGGTCGAACTCCAGGATGTGGCTACCCACCACCGACATCAGCGGTTCGTAGAGCGCGGTGTCGATCTGCACGCCGACGCCCGTGCGTTCGCGGTCCCACAGCGCCGCAGTCACGGCAAATGCCGCCGCGATACCAGCGACGCCGTCGGCGAGCCCGAACGGGGGAAGTACGGGATCGGTGTCAGGTGGCCCGGTCATCGCTGCGAACCCGCTGACGGACTCGGCGAGTGTGCCGAAGCCGGGCAGCCGGCTGTAGGGGCCCGTCTGCCCGAATCCGGTCACTTCCGCCAGCACGAGCCGGGGGTTGAGACGGTGCAGTGTGGGCCAGCCGAGGCCCCATGCGGCGAGTCGTCCTGGCCGGAAGTTCGAGATCAGCACGTCCGCGTCGGCGACGAGGCGCCGGACCACCTCCTGGCCGTCGGCCTGGTGCAAGTCCACCGCGACGAGCCGCTTGTTGCGATTGACCATCTTGAAGAACAACGGCTGGTCGTCCTTCATGCGGCCCCAGTGGTGCAGATCGTCCCCACGCGGGTGTTCGACCTTGACGACGTCCGCACCGTGATCCCCGAGCATCATGGCAGCGAACGGACCGGCGAAAAGTGTCGACAGGTCGGCCACGTGGCAGCCGCCCAGCAATCCCTCTGGCATCGCTCCTCCAGACCACGACCGGCCTCTAGTTCCGGTCGTGCCAGGCCTTCGACAGCGCCTCCCGGTCATCGGGGTGCGCTATCGATATCAGGCGCCTCGCACGCTCGGACAGCGACGCGTGTGCCAGATCCACCGCGCCCCATTCGGTGACGACCCAGTTCGCGTCGCTGCGCGGGACCGTGACCACACCACCGGCCAACGCGGAGACGATCCGGGAACGCCCACGAGAGGTTCGGGAGTGGATCGCGAAGATCGAGCGTCCGCCGTCCGATGCCCGCGCCCCCCTGACGAAGTCGAGCAGGCCACCGACCGCGCCGACGTACCCCTCGGGCACGTACTCCGCGTTCACCTGACCGCTCAGGTCGATCTCGACCGCCGTGTTGATGGCGACCATGCTCGGTTGTCCGGCCAATGCGGTGAAGTGCAGCGTCTCACGTGACGGCCGAAGTCGTAGAGGGTACGGATCGAGGCGCTGCGGTTGGTCGAACGCCAGGATGCTGCCGGCGCTGTAGCCGGTGTCGACCGGCTTGAAGGCGTTCGTCACCGCGCCGGATCCGATGAGGCCGAGCATGGGTCTCGTGATCATTCCGGTGTGGATGCCGAGATCGCGGTGGCCGGCCAGGGCTTCCAGAACACACGACGGCAGGGCACCGATCCCGACTTCGAGAGTCGCCCGGTCGGGAACGAGTTCCGCGACGTGCGCCGCGATCTTCCGATCGACCTCGTCCGAGACCGCGACCGGGGCCGGGCAGACGGGGCGGTCGGTGTGCACCACCGCGTCCAGTTCGTCCGGGCGAATCGTGCTGGCGCCCGGCAGCACGGGGGCGTTCGTGTTGACTTCGGCGATGACCACCCGGGCTCTCGACACGAGGTCGCGCGTGTAGGTGTGGTCGAAACCGGCGCTGTAGTTGCCATCGCGGTCGGGGCCAGCCAGCTGGACGAAGGCGACGTCGACCGGGAAGCGACCGTCGTGGAGGTCGTTGCAGAACTGGCCCAGCTGCATGGGGTGGACTTCCAGCACGCCCTGGCGCGACAGTCGCGAGTTCGCGCCGAGACCGCCGAGACCCTCGTAGTGGAAGACGTCGCAGTATTCTTGCCGCATTGTGTTGCTGAAGGACAGTGCCAAGAAGACGTCGATCTGCCCGAAGGCGCGGCGCTGGTCGATCAGTTGTTCCAGGAGGGTGAGTGGTTCGGCGTTGCCCTGGGACCACATCACGCGATCACCTTCGCGGATCCACCTCCTCAGGTCGAGACGTTCGACTGTCCGATCCGGGTAAGAGGCACTCATCGGCTCAGCGCTCATCAGGACGCTCGCGCGTGATGGCGTCGAGCTCAGCGCTGATCGCACCGATGTAGCGATCCGCGGCGGCGCGCGAGTGCAGATCCGGTCGGTAGACGCACTGGATCGTGAGCCGCCCCGCGTAGGTGTACGTGACGTAGCACGGATAGGGAGCCATGACGCGGTGGGTGAAGACCTGGAAATCGGTGACGCGCAGCCCGGGCGGGCAGGAGAACTCCGGCAGGCGTCCGAGGTTGCTCAGGCTGACGCTGTCCAGGTAGTTGCTCGATCCGAGGTTCTCGACCTCGTCCTGCCGGAAGGAGTCGGTGAGGAAACTGCGGTGTATGTCCTGGTCGGCGATCGAACCGTCCAGCTGCTGCTTGACCTTGTGAGCGATCCCGGCGATGGCGTCGTCGACGCCGACCTTCACGGGTGCCGTGTGAATTCCCACGAAGTTGGTCGTCTCCGGTGGCGTCACGACGGGTGAAACCCGCGGCCGCAGGTGTACCGGCGCCCAGCAGACCATCTCCGAGGTGGGCAACGCCTCGCCCCGATCTCGGCGATGGCAGCGCAGGATCACGCCGCAGAGGAACGCGTGCACGGACGTGCCGGCCTTCTTTGCTGCGGTCCGGAGTGCGGCGCTCTGCTGCTCGGTCAGGGTGATGTAGTGGCGCAGTGCTTCGTGCTTGGTGAAGGAGGGAGCTTCCGCCGGGGTCGGGACGTTGCCCGGCGCATCGACGCCCAGGCGCCCAGCGAGAACCACCGAAGGTGGCGATGGCAGATCACGGGAAACAGCCGACTCGACGTGCCCGCCGGCGGACAGGTTCTGGTAGATGTCGAGGAACTCGCGCAGGAGCGCGAGTTTGACCTGCCCGTCCGCGATCGCGTGATCGGTGTGCATCAGGACGATTCCGCTGGAACTGCCCGCGAACACCGTGAGCTTCGCGACTGCCTCCGCGACGTTCCAGGGCATCGCCGTTTTGCAGAGGTCCTCCAGTGTGAACCGCTCGAGCTCGTCGTCCGAGAGGCCGGAGTGCCAGATGGATTCCGGCGCGCGGTCGTCGTCGGGCAGGTACAGCTCGAAACCCTGCTCGGTCTCTCTGATCCGCGCGCGAAGGGCCGCGCGGCGGTGGCACAGGATCCGGAACGACTCGGTGAGCGTCTTCTTCCCGAGCTCTCCCGAGTAGCGCAGGACGAGTGCGGAGGGCATGTCCATTGCCTGGTACTCGATGGTGTCGAGATAGCGCGAGTGCATGTGCGGCCGGCTCCTTGTCGCGTACTCGGTTCGCGTGGCAGGGCGTTGGCAGTCCAGACGCGGATCTCCGAAGCCTCCTTCTCCCCGGGCAAGCGGGGCAAGGGCTGACTTACACCTGTACCACGTTGGTTTCGCTGAATGAAACAGTAAGTTGATTATCGCGCGAGCGTGTGTGGCTGTCAACGCGTAGCCGCCCGCAACCAGCTGAACTCGCCGTCTGGGCCGCTATGGGCGCGTGGCATAGACAAGTGCCGTGGAACATTTCCGAACTGACGCTGGTCAGGTCAGGTGTTGCCGGTGAGTGCGCTGACGGGGGCGCGTGTGCTCGTGACAGGCGCTGACGGTTTCATCGGTAGCCATCTCGTCGAGAAGCTCGTCGAAGAGGGGGCAGAGGTTTGCGGGCTGTGCGTCTACAACTCCAACGGCTCCTACGGCTGGCTGGACGAACTGGATGCCCGACGTCCGCCGAACCTGGACCTCAGACTGGGCGACATCCGCGACACCCGGTGCGTTCGTGAGCTGGTCGAGGCCGCCGACGTGGTCTTCCACCTCGCGGCGCTGATCGCCATTCCGTACAGCTACCAAGCGCCGGCCTCGTTCGTGAGCACGAACGTGGGTGGCACGCTCAACGTACTCGAGGCGGCTCGCGACTCGCCCGGAACGCGCGTCGTCAACACGTCGACGAGCGAGGTTTATGGCACCCCGGAGGACGTGCCGATCCGGGAGAGCCACCGGCTGCAGGCCTTTTCACCCTACGCCGCTACCAAGATCGCCGCCGACCAGCTGTGCGAGTCCTACGCGCGCTCCTTCGGAGTGGATGTCGTCACTTTGCGGCCATTCAACACGTTCGGACCCAGACAGTCGCTGAGAGCGGTCATCCCGACGATTCTCGGCCAGCTGCTCGCCGGCCGCGAGACCGTGAAGCTCGGGAGTGTGTGGCCGAAGCGGGACTTCACCTTCGTGTCCGACACGGTCGACGGGTTCCTGCGGATGGCGACTTCGGGTGTGCCGCCGGGCTCGGTGGTGCAGCTTGGCACCGGGTCGTGCGTGTCCGTGGGCGAGCTCTTCGATCTCTGCTGCGATGTCGTGGGCGCGTCGGCGAAGATCGAGTCGGAATCCCTCCGGGTTCGACCTGATGCCGGTGAGGTCGAGGTGCTGTTGTCGGACCCGGCTCGGGCCTGGGACGTGATCGGGTGGAAACCCGAGAGGGAGCTGGCCGAGGGGCTTGCGATCACGGCGGACTGGCTCAGGCCACGGGTGGACGGCCAACGGGCTGCGAGGTACCACCGGTGAGCGCGAGCCGGATCGTGTTGTCGGAGCCTATGCTCGCGGGGAACGAGCTGGCCTACCTGCGGGAATGCGTCGAAAGCAACTTCGTGTCATCGGCCGGTCCCTTCGTCGGCCGGTTCGAGGACGAGTTCGCGAAGAAGACCGGGGTGAGATCCGCGGTGGCGTGCTCCAGTGGAACAGCGGCGTTGCACGTGGCGATGCGACTGGTAGGTGCGGCAAGCGGTGAACTGGTCGCGGTCTCCGACTTCACGTTCATCGCATCGGCCAACGCCGCAAGTTACACGGGCGCCGACCTCCTGCTCGTCGACAGCGAACCGCAGACCTGGAACATGGACACGGAGCGGCTGTACGACGACGTCCTGCGTCGAGCACGGCTCGGCCGACGGATTCCGAGTGTCGTCGAAGTGGTGCACGTCCTCGGCCATCCCGCGGACATTGAACCGGTTCTCGAGCTGCGGCAGCGTTTCGGTGTTCGTATCGTCGAGGACGCCGCGGAGGCTCACGGTTCCCGTTGGCGCTCCGGAGCGGTCAACGGCAGGCAGGTGGGCACCGTGGGGGATTTCGGTTGTTTCTCCTTCAACGGGAACAAGCTCATCACCTCCGGCAGCGGCGGAATGATCGTGAGCAACGATCCGGCTGCCGTGGCCAGGGCCCGGCACCTGGTGAACCAGGCCAAGTCGGGCGACGACGGCTACGAGCACGACGAGGTCGGCTACAACTACCGGATGAGCAACCTCGCCGCGGCGGTCGGTCTCGCTCAATTGGAGCAGCTCGAAACCTTCCTGCTGCACAAGCGAAAGATGGCCGACCGTTACGACCGCCTCCTGGCTTCAGCCCCGGTCGTGCGTCCACCGCGCGCGGAGTGGGCGGTTCCGTCGCACTGGCTCTACTCGATCCTGCTTCGTGGTGAGGACGTTTCCGTTTCCGGCATCGTGCGAGGTATGCAGGCGCGGGGTATCCAGGCCCGCAGGTTGTGGCCACCCCTGCACCGGCAGCGGCCGTACCTGTCGTGCCAACGGCTGGGCGGATCCGTGGCGGACGGAATCTATCGCGCCGGTCTCTCCCTGCCCAGTTCGGTGGGCATCACCGGCGGGCAACAAGGTGCGGTGGTGTCGGGGCTCTGCAGTCTCCTCGCCCGCCACGCCGGCGGGCGAGGCTCACGTGAGGCGGAGGTCCAGTGCTGACGGCCGGCGAGGTCAAGATGTGTGTCTTCACCGGTTCGCGTGCCGACTACGGTCCACTGGTCCCGGTCATCCGCCGGCTGGCCCGCGATCCCGAGGTCGATCTCCGGATCCTCGTCAGCGGCGGTCACTTGCTTCGCGAGCAGGGAAACACCGTTGACGCCATCGAAGGGGACGGGTTAACCGTCGCCGAACGCATCGAGGTGGTGCTCGCGGGTGACAGCCCGGTCGCCGTCGCGAAATCGATCGGCCTCGGAGTCCTCGGATACGCCGATGCCTTTGCTCGGATTGCCCCCGACGTCCTGTGCGTCCTGGGTGATCGCTACGAGGCGTTGGCCGCGGCTCTCGCTGCTCTACCGAGGAACGTCCTGATCGTGCACTTCGGCGGGGGGCAGCTGACCCTGGGGTCCGCCGACGACCGCATCCGGCATGCGCTGTCGCAACTGGCTCATCTCCATTTCGTGTTCGCCGAGGAGGACCGTGTGCGACTCCTCGGAATGGGTATCGACGAGGGGACGGTGCACAACGCGGGTCGCATCAACATCGACGCCGAGCTGACCGCACATCTGCCGGATCGGCGAGCGGTGGAGCGCAGGTTGGGTGTGCGGTTGCGGGCGCCGAGCTTCGCAGTGACTTTCCACCCTGTGACGGAGAAGCCTGAAGAGACCTCCCGCGCGTTGGCTGCGCTTCTGTCCGTACTGAGGACATACGACCACGGCACGGTCGTGTTCACCGCTCCGAACGTGGACCACGGAAGTCACGCCATCACCGAGGCGGTGGCGCGGTTCGTCGCGAACCACCCGGACTTAGCGACCTTCGTTCCGTCACTCGGTCAGCACGGCTACCTCGGCTTGATCCGGCATTGCGATGTGGTGATCGGGAACTCATCGAGCGGCCTCCTCGAGGCGCCTGTCGTGGGAACGCCGACGGTCAACATCGGTTCGCGGCAGGACGGTCGCCCCAGAGCGGCTTCGGTGTTCGACTGCGCCGGCACACCGGGTGGTATCCGGGCGGCGATCGAATCGGCGCTGGCGCATGGAACCCGCCACGACCACCAGGGCGTCGCTGTCCCGACCGGGGAGGACATCGACAGATCGGTTATCGAAGTCATCAAGCGGGCATGGCGGGAGCGCTGTTCCGCGACCAAGGAGGAATGACAACAGATGGCGCTGATTTGTGTGACGGGAGCCACCGGCCGGGTCGGTTCGACACTTGTCCCGGCGCTTCAGCGAGCCGGGCACGACGTGCGCTGCGTCGTGAGGTCTCGCGAGTGTTTTTCGGTGTCGGGTGTGGAGGTGGTGGAGGCGTCGTTGACCGATGCGGCGGCGTTGGCGCGGGCGGTGTCGGGTGTGGATGTGGTGGTGCATCTGGCGGCGCAGATGGTGCTGGGTGAG
>NZ_PQHY01000074.1:0-31058 GCF_003385175.1 Amycolatopsis ruanii | reverse complement strand
CGCCCACCCACGCCGACGTCCAGCCCGCCCTCTTCGAGACCCGCGCCTCCGGCCTCCCGCCCGGCACCAGCGTCGCCGACGCGGCCGCGGCCGTTCTCGCCGATCAGGAGCGCCGCATCAGGCACGTCGAGCACCCCGAGCGCTTCCGACTGCTCGTCGCGGCGGAGTCGGCCAGCGCGCTCGTCGCCGAGGAGATGCGGGCCGACGGGCTGCCCTGGCGCGCCGACGTGCACGACGCCCTCCTGACCGAGCTGCTCGGCCCCCGCGTGCCGGCCGGTCAACGGCCCAAGAAACTCGTCGAGCTGGCGGCGCGCATCACCGAAGCCTTCGGCGGCAAACCCGTCAACCCGGACAGCCCGCAGACCATCGTGCGTGCCTTCGGCCGCGAGGGCATCTCCATCCCCTCCGCACGGGCGCACGTCCTGCGCGACATCGACCACCCCGCCGTCCCGCTGCTCATCGAGTACCGCGAACTCTCCCGCCTGCACTCGGCCAACGGCTGGATGTGGCTCGACGAGTGGGTCGCCGACGGGCGGTTCCGGCCGGAGTGGGTGGTCGGCGGCGTCGTCTCCGGACGGTGGGCCAGCAGCGGCGGCGGCGCCCTCCAGATCCCGAAGACCCTGCGCGTGTGCGTGAAAGCCGACCCCGGCTGGAAGCTCGTCGTGGCCGACGCCGCCCAGCTCGAACCCCGCGTGCTGGCCGCCCTGTCCGGCGACCGCCGCCTGGCCGAGGCCTCCGCCTCCACCGACCTGTACGCCCGCCTGTCCGAAGCCATGTTCGCCGGCACCATGACCGCCGAGGAAGGCCGGCCCCGCGCGAAGATCGCCATGCTGTCCGCGATGTACGGCGGCACCGCCGGCGAAGCCGCGTCACTGCTCGCCCTGCTGCGGCAACGCTTCCCGGACGCGGTGTCCTATGTGGAGCGCGCCGCGCAGGCCGGGGAACGCGGCGAGCGCGTGCGGTCGCGGCTCGGCCGGGTCTCCCCCGCGCCGAGCGAAGCGTGGCGGGCCCTCACCGGCGGCGCGAACTCCGACGAGACCCGCGCCCGCCAGGCGGCCCGCAACTGGGGCCGCTTCACCCGCAACTTCGTCGTCCAGGCGAGCGCCGCCGACTTCACCGCCGTGCTGCTCGCGACCCTGCGGCGCAAGCTGCCCACGCCCGCGCACCTGGTGTTCTTCCAGCACGACGAGGTCATCGTGCACACCCCCGAGGACCTGGCGCCCCAGGTCGAGGCCGCCATCGGCGAGTCGGTCCCGGAGGCGGCCGCGCTCACGTTCGGCCCCGCCTGCCCCGTGCACTTCCCGATGCAACCGGCCACAGTGGACACCTACGCCGACGCGAAGTAGCTACGCGGCGGCCTTGTCCAGCGCGCGGATCACCCGCTTCAACGACACCGGGTGCGCCGTCCCCAGGGTCTGCGCGAAGAAACTCACCCGCAGCTCCTCGATCATCCACCGCACGTCGAGCAGCTCCGGCCCCGGCGTCACACCCGGCGGGAGCGCCGCGACGGCCGCCTCGTACTCGCCCGTCACCCACTCGACGTCGCGCAGCAGCTCGACGTCCTTCGCGCCCATCGACGGCAACTTCTCCAGCCGCCGCCCGATTCCGCGCAGGTACCGGACCAGGTGCGGCAGCCGGTCGAAACCCGTGCCGGTCACGAAACCCGGGTACACCAGCCGCGACAGCTGCTGCCGCATGTCCGCCAGCGACTCCGCCGGACCGCGGGCACCCTCCAGCGCGACCTCGGCCTCGTTGGCGGCCGTCAGGATCTTCTCGACCTCGGTGAGCACGTCCAGCACCGTCGGGTTCAGCGCACCGCGCACCTTCTCCAGCAGCACCGCGAACCCGGCCTCGTCCCACGCCGGGCCGCCGTGGTCGGCCATCAGCTTGTCCACCGCGCAGTCCACGCAGTCCTCCAGCAGCGCCGCCACACCGCCGTGCGGGTTGCGGCTCAGCGCCAGCTTCGCCTGGTTGCTCAGCGAACGGTTGATGAACTTCATCGGCGAGGGCAGGTTGAGCCGCAACAGTTTCCGCGTGCCCTGCCACATCCGCTGCCGCTGCTGCACCGGCGTGTCCAGCATCCGCACGGCCACCGTGTCGCCCTCGTCGACCAGCGCCGGGTACGCCTTGACCTGGTGCCCGCGCCGCTTCCCGGCGAACACGCGCGGCAGCTCCCCGAACGCGGGCGTGGTCAGCCCGGCCCGCTCGATGCTGTCCGCGGCCGCCGAGATCGTCGCCCGCACCTCGCCGCTCAGCTCTTCCTTCAGCACCGCCAGGTCCTTGCCCTCGGCGAGCTTGCGGCGCTTGTCGTTCACCACCCGGAACGTCATCCGCAGGTGGTCGGGCACCGCGTCGAGCTGCCACGCGTCCGGCGGCACCGCGACCCCGCGCAGGGCCTCCAGCTCGCGGGCCAGCACGTCGAGCAGCGGGCCGTCCTCGGGGCCGACCCTGGACAGCACCTGCGCGGCGGTGTCCGGCGCCGGCACGAAGTTGCGCCGCAGCTGCTTGGGCAGCGACTTGATCAGCGCGGTCACCAGCTCCTCGCGCAACCCCGGGACCTGCCAGTCGAACCCGTCCGGGGTGACCTGGTTGAGCACCGCGACCGGGATGTGCACGGTGACCCCGTCGGCGTCGGCGCCCGGCTCGAACTGGTAGGTCAGCGGGAACCGCAGCGAGCCCTGCGTCCAGGTGTCCGGGTAGTCCGATTCGGACACCTGCTCCGCGGCCTCGTTGAGCAGCATGGTCTTTTCGAAGTTGAGCAGGTCCGGCTGCTTGTCGCGGACCTTCTTCCACCAGCTGTCGAAGTGCCGCGCGGAGACGACCTCTTCGCCGACGCGCTGGTCGTAGAACTCGAACAGCGTCTCGTCGTCGACCAGCAGGTCGCGGCGCCGGGCCCGGTTCTCCAGGTCCTCGACCTCGTCGAGCAGCGCCCGGTTCTCCTTGAAGAACTTGTGGCTGGTGTCCCAGTCGCCCTCCACGAGCGCGTGGCGGATGAACAGCTCGCGCGAGGTTTCCGGGTCGATGCGCCCGTAGTCGACCTTGCGCCCGACGACCAGCGGCACCCCGTAGAGCGTGACCCGCTCCGAGGCCATCACGGCGCCGCGCTTGCGCTCCCAGTGCGGTTCCGAGTAGGTGCGCTTGACGACGTGCTGCGCCAGCGGCTCGATCCACTCCGGCTCGATGCGCGCGTTGACGCGGCCCCACAGCTTCGAGGTCTCCACCAGCTCGGCCGACATCACCCAGCGCGGCTGCTTCTTGAACAGCGCCGAGCCGGGGAAGATCGCGAACCGGGTGCCGCGGGCGCCGAGGTAGTCGCCCTTCTCCGGGTCCTTGAGCCCGATGTGCGACAGCAGCCCGGCGATCAGCGCGGTGTGCACGCGCTGCGGGTCGGCCGGCTCGGAGTCGAGCGTGACGCCCAGCGGTTTGGCGAGCTGCCGCAGCTGGCTGCAGATGTCCTGCCACTCCCGCACGCGCAGGTAGTTCAGGTACTCCGCCTTGCAGCGCTTGCGGAACTGGCTGTTGGACAGCGTCTTCTGCAGCTCCCGCAGGTACTCCCACAGGTTCAGGTAGGCCAGGAAGTCCGAGGACTTGTCGGCGAACCGGGCGTGCTGCTGAGCCGCGGCCTCCTGCTTGTCCGCCGGCCGTTCGCGCGGGTCCTGGATGGACAGTGCGGCGGCGATGATCATCACCTCGCGCACGCACCCGGCACGCGCGCCCTCCAGCACCATCCGGCCCAGCCGCGGGTCGACGGGCAGCTGCGCGAGCTGACGGCCGATCTCGGTGAGCCGCCGCTCCTTCGCGGACTCCTCCAGCGCGCCGAGTTCCTGCAGCAGCTGGACACCGGCGGTGACCTGGCGGCGGTCCGGCGGGTCGACGAACGGGAACGCGGCCAGGTCGCCGAGGCCGAGCGAGGTCATCTGCAGGATGACCGACGCGAGGTTGGTGCGCAGGATCTCCGGGTCGGTGAACTCCGGCCGGGACAGGAAATCCTCTTCGCTGTAGAGCCGGATGCAGATACCGTCGGAGGTGCGGCCGCAGCGGCCCTTGCGCTGGTTGGCCGAGGCCTGCGAGACCGGCTCGATCGGCAGCCGCTGCACCTTGGTGCGGTGGCTGTAGCGGGAGATGCGCGCGGTGCCGGGGTCGATGACGTACTTGATGCCCGGCACGGTCAGCGACGTCTCGGCGACGTTGGTGGCGAGCACGATCCGCCGCCCGGTGTGGCGGCTGAACACGCGGTGCTGGTCGGCCGCGGACAGCCGCGCGTAGAGCGGCAGCACCTCGGTGTTCCGCAGGTCCATCCGGTTCAGCGCGTCCGCGGTGTCGCGGATCTCCCGCTCGCCGGAGAGGAACACGAGGATGTCGCCCGGCCCCTCGGCGCACAGCTCCTCGACGGCGTCGGCGATGGCGGTGACCTGGTCGCGGTCCTCGGACGCCGGGTCGTCCGGGTCGACGATCGGGCGGTAGCGCACCTCGACCGGGTAGGTGCGGCCGGACACCTCGACGATCGGCGCGTCGTCGAAGTGCTTGGAGAAGCGCTCCGGGTCGATGGTCGCCGAGGTGATGATCACCTTCAGGTCGGGGCGCTTGGGCAGGAGTTGCTTGAGGTAGCCGAGGATGAAGTCGATGTTGAGGCTGCGCTCGTGGGCCTCGTCGATGATCAGGGTGTCGTAGCGGCGCAGCATCCGGTCGCTCTGGATCTCGGCGAGCAGGATGCCGTCGGTCATCAGCTTGACCATGGTGTCGTCGCCGGAGGAGTCGGTGAAGCGCACCTTGTAGCCGACCGTGCTGCCCAGCTCGGTCTTCAGCTCCTCGGCGATGCGCTCGGCGACGGTGCGGGCGGCCAGGCGGCGGGGCTGGGTGTGCCCGATCTGGCCGCGCACGCCCAGACCCAGCTCGAGGCAGATCTTGGGCAGCTGGGTGGTCTTGCCCGAGCCGGTCTCGCCCGCGACGATCACCACCTGGTGGTCGCGGATCGCGGCGGCGATGTCGTCCTTGCGCTGGGAGACCGGCAGCTCGTCGGGGTAGCGGATCTCCGGCGCGCGGCGGCGCTGCACGCGGGCCTCGGCGGCGTCGATGTCGGCGGCGATCTCCCGCGCGACGCGGTCCTTGTCGCGCGCCCGGCGGGCGCCGTCGAGCCGGCGGCGCAACCGGTGCTCGTCGCGCAGCATCAGGCCGGGCAGGCGGGCCCGGAGGTCTTCGAGGGGGGATCGCGTAGACATACGGCTCCCAGGATAGCTCCGCGCGATCCGGCTAGCCTGCGAATATGTCCGCACCACACCTGGAGTGGCTCCGGGAGCTGGGCCTGGACGGGCTGCGCCGCCGCGCGTTGCCCGGCGGGTACCGGGGAGCGGTCTGGTCGCTGGACGACCGGTACGTGCTCAAAGCGGGCGGACGGCCCGCGGTCGAGGCCGCGCTGGCCAGGCTGGTGCCCGGGATCGCGCCCGAGGTGATCGCGGTCACCGAGGACGCGTCGGTGTCGGTGTTCGTGCCGGGCACCAGTGTCGAGGTGCTGCTGGCGGAGCTTCCCGCCGCCGACGCCCGCGAGCTGGGTCACGCGGCCGGGCGCACGCTCGCCCGGATCGGCGAGGTGCGGTTCGAGCGGCCGGGCTGGTTCGCCGACGGCGAGTTGCGGCTGGGCGAGCTGCCCGGCGACCTGGCCGAGTTCGTGCGCGACTGCCTGTCCCGGCGGCACCCCGACTGGCCGCTCACCGCGGCCGAAGAGCGCGGGCTCCTCGCACGGGCCCGGGAGTGGGCGCCGCTGGTGCCCTCCGGCGCGGCGCGCCTGGTGCACTCCGACTTCAACCCGAAGAACCTGATCGCCGCCCGCACCGGCGACGGCTGGCGGGTGACCGTGCTGGACTGGGAGTTCGCGCACAGCGGCAGCCCGCTCACCGACCTGGGCAACGTGCTGCGCTTCGGCGACAGCCCGTTCACCGAAGGCGTCCTGGCGGGCTACGGTCCGCGGCCGCAGGGCTGGCGCGAAGCCGCCCGGGCGCTGGACCTGTTCGCGCTCGCGGACTTCCTCACCCGTCCGCCCCGCGAGCCGCTGGCGTCGCGGCTGCTCGGTGTGGTCAGGACCGCTGCAGGGACTCCGGGCCCAGCTCGGCGATCGAGTGGTGGCCGGTCAGCGCCAGGCTGATGTCGAGGTCCGCGAGCAGGCTGCGCAGCACGTGACGCACGCCGTCCTCGCCCGCGTGGCCCAGGCCGTACACCCAGGGCCGCCCGACGAGCACGGCCTTCGCGCCCAGTGCCAGTGCCTTCAGGATGTCCGCGCCGGTCCGCACGCCGGAGTCGAACAGCACCTCGATGCGGTCGCCCACCGCGGTCGCAATCGGCGGCAGCGCCTCCAGCGACCCGATCGCGCCGTCGACCTGCCGTCCGCCGTGGTTGGACACCACGATGCCGTCCATCCCGGCGTCCACCGCGCGCCGCGCGTCGTCGACGTGCTGGATGCCCTTCAGCACGATCGGGCCGTCCCAGTGCTCGCGCAGGAACGGCAGCTGGTCCCAGCTGTGGTCGGTGCCGGTGAACAGCGACACCCACCGCAGGATCGCCGACGGCATGTCGTCCTCGGGCGCCTTCTCCAGCAGCGCGCGGAAGGCCGGGTCGGACAGCGGCGTGGCCAGGCCCTCGCCCTGGAGGAACGGCAGGTAGGCGGAGTCGAGGTCGCGCGGGCGCCAGGCCAGGGTCCAGGTGTCGAGCGTGACGACGAGCGTGGTGTAGCCGGCCCGCTTCGCGCGGGTCAGGATGCTCGCGGTGACGTCGGAGTCCGACGGCCAGTACAGCTGGAACCAGCGCGGGCCGTCGCCGGAGGCCTCGGCGACCTCCTCGATCGTGCGCGACGCGGCGGCGGACAGGATCATCGGCAGGCCCAGCGCCGCCGCGGCCCGCGCCGTCGCCAGCTCCGCGTCCGGGTGCACGATCGACTGCACCCCGACGGGCGCGAGCAGCACCGGCGCGGGCAGTTCGGTCCCGAGCACGGTGGCCGACGTGGTGCGGGCGGTCGCGTCGGTGAGCATGCGCGGCACGAGCTTCCACTTGCCGAACGCCACGCGGTTGGCGTCCATCGTGGCGCCGGAGCCCGCGCCGCCCGCCACGTAGCCGTAGGCCTCCGGGGTCAGCACCGCGCGGGCCGACTCCGCCAGGCGCGTGGGGTCGGTCGTGAACGGCGGCTTCGTCCCGCCGAGCCCGTGCAGGTAGATCTCGTTCTGGTAGCCACCGAACCGCTCGGCCACGCGCACCTCCTCGTCGACACGCCGGAGACCGCAGCGTACCGCCGGTACTTGATCACATAGCCTCAGCCGCGTGAAGGCTCGGGTGTGGGTGCCGTTCCTGGTCGTGGTGGCGGTCGCGGTTCTGGTGGTGGTGTGGCGGCCCGGTCCGGTGCCGCCGTCGAAGGCGAACCCGGGCACCGATCCGGGAGTGGCGCGGCAGCAGCTCGCCGAGCTGCCGGTCAAGCCGCGCGGCACCCTCAACGGCTACTCCCGCGAGAAGTACCCGCACTGGGACACCGTCGAGGGCACCTGCAACACCCGCGAGGAGGTGCTCAAGCGCTCGGGTGAGAACGTGGTGGTGGGCAAGGACTGCTCGCCCACCTCGGGCACCTGGGTCAGCCCCTACGACGGCGCGACCTGGACCAAAGCGTCCGATGTGGACATCGACCACCTGGTGCCGCTCGCGCAGAGCTGGGTCAGCGGGGCGTCGGCGTGGACGCAGGCTCAGCGCGAGGCGTTCGCCAACGACCTGGTGCGCCCGCAGCTGTGGGCGGTCACCGACAACGTCAACCAGGCCAAGAGCGACAAGGCGCCGGACGAGTGGAAGCCGCCGCTGGAGTCGTTCTGGTGCACCTACGCCATCGACTGGATCGAGGTCAAGCACCACTACCAGCTGTCCGTCACGACGGCCGAGCGGGCGGCGCTGACCGACATGCTGACCCGCTGTTGACCTTCGACCTCCTCGAAGCCGCAGAATCGGCGCCATGCTGACCATCAGCGCGTTCGCGCGGCGGGCCGGGCTCACGCCCAGCGCGCTGCGCTTCTACGACGACTGCGGCGTGCTCGCGCCGGCCCGCGTCGCGGCGGTCACCGGCTACCGCTACTACCGCGAGGACCAGGTCGAGCGGGCCGTCCGGCTGCGCGAGCTGCGTGCCGCGGGCCTGCCGCTGGCGCAGGTCACGACGGTGCTCGACGGGCCGCCCGCACAGGCGCGTGCGGTGCTGGAGGCGCACCGGCGGCGGCTGCGGGAGGACTTCCGGGCCGCGTCGGAGGCGGTCGGCCGCCTGCTGCCGGGGCCGGTCCGGGTCGCCGGCCTCGACCTGGCGAGCGCGATCCGGCAGGTCGCGCCCGCCGCGGGCGCGCCGCTGGACTTCGTGCTGATCGAGGCCGACGGCGACGAGGTCCGCGTCGTCGCCACCGACCGCTACCGGCTCGCGCTGCGGGTCCTGCGTCCCGTGCACGGCGGCACCGGCCGGTTCGTGACGCCCGCGCGGGAGCTGGCCGCGCTCGGGCCGTGGCTCGCGCGGCAGGACGAGGTGACCCTCGACGACACGACGCTGCCGCTCGTGGACGAGACGTTCCCGGACTACCGCGCCGTGCTCGACGCGCTGCCGGCGCCGGAGCAACGGGTCGTCGTCGACCGCGCGGCGCTCCGGGACGCGCTGCCCGCGACCGGCCCGGCCGAGCTGGTCCTCGGACCGGACCGGCTGACCGTCGGCGGCACGACGGTGCCCGCCATCACCGGCGACGACCTGCGCATCGGCTTCGACCCGGCCGTGCTGGGCGCGGCGCTCGAAGCGGGCGTCGGGCCCGACGTGCTGCTGGAGTTCGCCGGGCCGCTGCGGGTCGCCCGCGTGCGATCGGCCGATCAGGGCTCGTTCACGACACTGGTGATGCCGGTCGCGCTCGGAACAGCCGGGCCAGGCTCTCCGACCGCAGCACCGCCAGCGGGCCGATGATCGCGAGCAGCAGCACGTAGCCCGCCACGAACGGCGCGACCCGGGAGTCCAGCCCGGCCGCCGCCGCCAGCGTCGCCAGGACCAGCGAGAACTCGCCGCGGGTGAGCACGGTGAGGCCGATGTTCAGCCCGGCCTGGCCGTCGAAGGAGTGCAGCTTCGCCGCGATCGCGCCCGCGGCGAGGTTCAGCACGAGCGTCAGCGCCACGGCGATCAGCACCGGCACCACGACCGTGCCGACGGCGCCGGGGTCGATGCTGAGCCCGAAGATGAAGAAGAACAACGCGCCGAACGCGTCCCGCAGCGGCAGGACCAGCTTGTGGATGCGCGGCGCGACCTTCGACCCGCCGAGCATCATGCCGACCATGAACGCGCCGATCGCGTCGGAGACGCCCAGTTCCTCGGCGATCGCGGCACCCAGCACGGCGACCCCGACGAAGCACACGGTCAGCAGCTCGTCGTCGGCCGACCCGAACAGCTTCGACACCAGCCGGCCACCCCACCGGGCCAGCGCGGCCAGCGCCAGCAGGAAGCCGAGGGCCTTGCCGAAGTCGGCGAGCGCGGGCCAGAACGAGTCGGCGCCGGACAGCACCGGCTGCAGCAGCGCCAGGTACAGCGCGAGGAACAGGTCCTCGATCACGATGATGCCCATGATCAGGCGCGATTCCGGGTGGCGCGTGCGGCCGGTTTCGACGAGCAGCTTGGTCACGATCGCCGACGACGAGATGCCGATCGCGCCCGCGATCACCAGGGCTTCGCTGGAGCCCCAGCCGAGCAGGAACCCGAAGGCCAGCCCGCCGCCGATGTTGAGCGCGAGGTAGACCAGGCCGGACACGGCGAGCTTGCGGCCGCCCTTGGCGAGGTCGTCGAGCGAGAACTCCAGGCCGAGGTAGAACAGCAGGAACACCAGGCCGAGCCCGGCGAGCACGCTCAGCTCGCCGGGGTCGTGCACCAGGGACAGGCCGGGCGTGTTGGGGCCGAAGATGAACCCGGCCAGCATGAACAGGGGGATCGTGGGCAGCCCGATGCGGGCGCCGGCTCTGGCCAGCACGCCGGCGGCGAGGAAGGCGCCGCCGACGGCGAGCAGGGCGTGTCCGGTGTGCATGTCGTGAAGTCCCTCCAGGGCAGGGCGAAGCGCACCGCGGTGCGACGCGGTGTGCGGATGGGTCCGGGGCCTTACCTGGAGGGCGGCGCGCGGGCGCCGAGAGCGGTGCCCGGCTCGTGGGTGAGCGGCGCGACGGCGGGCGCGGGCGGGTCTTCCGCATGCGCGTCCGGTGGTCGCGGCGCGGCGATCGGCGGCAGGTCCGCGACCGGCAGCGGAGTGGCCGTGACGTGCGGCAACGGTTCCGCCGCGAGGGCGGCGATGCCGTCCGGCACGGGTGGGTGCGGGTGGTTCTCCGGCGTCGTCGGCGTGACGAGGCTGAGCAGCAGCAGCGCCAGGACGAGGAGGGCGCGGACGGACCGGTGCCGGGAAGGTGATCCCAGCTTCCGCCGCACGGTACTCCCCTCGACATCGGTCCGGTATGTCCAGTATACCAGACAGTAGAGTCCACAGTGGACTGATCGACCTCGGGTGTTCCGCGCCACAACAGGGAATGCGGATGCGATCTCCGGTGTTCGGTGTTGCCGGGTGGATCCGGTCGAGTGGAGGCGGTTTGAGCACGACAGCGGTCACGGCACCGGTGAAGACCAGGCCCGGAACCCTGCGGTACGCGCTGATCCTCGGCGGGCTGTCGGCGTTCGCGCCGCTGTCGATCGACATGTACCTGCCCGCGCTCCCCCGGATGGCGGACGACCTGCACAGCTCCGCGCCGACGCTGCAGCTGACGCTGACCGCGTTCATCATCGGGCTGGCGCTCGGGCAGCTGATCGCCGGGCCGCTGTCCGACTCGCTCGGCCGCCGCCGTCCGCTGCTGGCCGGGCTGGTGCTCTACGCCGTCGCGTCGGTCCTGTGCGCGGTGAGCCCGACCGCGGAACTGCTGGTCGCGGGGCGGTCGGTGCAGGCGCTGGGCGCGGCGGCCGGGATGGTGATCGCGCGGGCGTGCGTGCGCGACCTGTTCGCCGGCACCGCGATGACGAAGTTCTTCTCGATGTTGATGCTGGTCAGCGGTCTCGCGCCGATCCTGGCGCCGGTGATCGGCGGGCAGGTGCTGCGGCTGACGTCGTGGCGCGGGGTGTTCGTGGTGCTGGCCGTGTTCGGCGCGCTGCTGCTGCAGGCCGCGGCGGTGGCGATGCCCGAGACGCTGCCGACGCAGCGCCGCCGCCCGGCCCGGATCGGCTCGACGCTGCGCGGGTACGGGGTGCTGCTGCGGGACCGGTCGTTCGTCGGGTACGCGCTGTCGGCCGGGCTGATGTTCGCCGGGCTGTTCGCCTACATCTCCGCGTCGTCGTTCGTGCTGCAGGAGCTGTACGGGCTGAGCCCGCAGGAGTACAGCCTGGTGTTCGGCGCGAACGGGCTGGGGATCGTGATCGCCGGGCAGGTCAACGGGCGGATCGTGGGCCGGGTGGCCGAGCGGACGCTGCTGACGGTCGGCCTGTGCGCCTCGGCCGTCGGTGGGATCGGGGTGCTGGCGGCGGCGGTGGCGGGGCTGCCGCTGGGGCTGCTGTTGGTGCCGCTGCTGGTGATGGTGTCGAGCATCGGGCTGGTCATGCCGAACGCGTCGTCGCTGGCGCTGGCCGAGCACCCGCACAACGCCGGGGCGGCGTCCGCGCTGCTCGGGGTGATGCAGTTCGTGGTCGGCGGGCTGGCCACCCCGCTGGTGAGCATGGGCGACGAGGCGAGCGCGGTGCCGATGGGGGCGGTGATGGCGTCGTTCGCCGTGGTGGCGCTGGTGGTGTTCGCGACGCTGACCCGCAGGCGGACGGCCTGACACCGGGCCGCCCGGTTCGGGCGGCCCGGCGCGCCCCTCAGCGGGCGACGGTCTTGACGACGCCGCCGTTGTACTCGAAGTCGATGCCGCCGCCGCACTCGACGTGCTTGCCGTTCTTGAAGTAGACGGTGATGTTGCCCTTGCACTCGAACGCCTGGAAGCCGGTCCAGGTGCGGGTGCCCGGCTGCAGGCAGAGCGCGTCCTTGCCGGGGCGGCGGATGTAGCCGGAGTAGCCCGGGCCGCAGGTGGTGACGATGTCCTGGTCGGCCACCACCGCCGAGGCAGGCGCGGGGGTGGCTGAAGCCGTCGCGGGCAGGGCCGCCGCGGTCGTGGCGATGGCCGCGAGCAGGAGGGTGCGCATGTCGTGGCCTTTCAGTAGCAGCGGGCGGAGGAGATGGCGTAGGTGTAGTTGTTGGACAGGTTCGAGGTCACGTCGAACGCGATCTCGTAGCCGATCGGCGGCTCGCCGAACACGTCGGTTCGCACGGTGTGCTCCTTGCCCGGCGCGATGACGCCCTTCCACAGCTGCTTCTTCCACTTCACGTCCCGGATCACCAGCGCCAGGCCGCGGAAGTCGTGGTTGTGGACCTTGATGTGGATGACCTGGTCGGCCAGCACCCGGGCGGTGGTGGTCTGGCCGCCCATGAGCGAGCCGCCTGCGCACACCTTCTCCGCGGCCGACGCCTGCGGTGCCACGAGCAACGGGAGCGCCGCCGCGAGGGGCAGCGCGGCGGCCAGCGTCCTGATCGATTTCCGCATCCGGGATCTCCTTCGTCGGGTGTTACTGGCGCCGACGCTAGAGAGGTCTGGACCACCGGCGGAAGATCCGCACCGGCCACCCCGCGTCCGGTGGCCAAATCCGGATGTCCACGCAGGTCAGCGCTTTGGCCACCGGGGTGGGTGGCCAACTCAGCCGGCCACCCGGACGAAGAAGTACGCCGCGTGGGCGCCGGGCAGGAGCAGCCGGCCCGCGCGGTCGGTCATCTTGAAGTACACCTGGCAGTACCCAGGCTCGTCCGGCGCACGCACCTCGACCGAGACGCGCACGGACTGGCCGGGCGGTGTCTCCGGCACGGGCACGACCGCGGGCGTCTGGCAACCGTCGCCGGGGCCGAAGCCGGCCTCGCGGCGCAGGGCGCGGTCCACCCACGGCACGGTGCCGGTGTTGCGGAACTCCCACGTCTTGACGAACCGCGCGCCGGTCGGCACCACGGTGCCGTCGGGCACGGTCACGTCCGCGATGAACTCGGACGCGTCGCCGGGGATCAGCGGCGGGAGGGTGGCGGCCTGCGTGGTCACGGGCTCCGGCGTGCGCAGCACCGCGACCCCGGCGACGACGCCGATCGCCAGCACGACGGTCGCCGCGGCGGCGAGGACCACCAGGCGACCCCGGCGGCGCGGGGCGGGCGACCGTTTCGCCGCGCCGTCACGGACCCGTTCCCAGTCGGCGCGCCAGCGGGCCCGGACCTCGTCCTCGTGCTCGGCGAGCACCCCGACGGCGAGCACGCGCACGAACTCCCAGGTGGTGTCCCAGGACGGCAGCCGCTGCCCGCGCGCGGCGGCCGAGAGGGCGGACTTCGAGGCGAGCGCGCCCAGCTCGGTGCGCATCCGGTCGTAGGAGGGATCACCCGCCGAGCGCTTGAGGGCCCACAACCGGTGCGCGAACGCGGCCACCGGACCGGCCGCCGGATCCGGACAGCTGGCGACCCGGCCCCGCCTGGCCCCTTCGTTGATCACGAGGATCGAGGGTATTGGCGCATTGCTCCGATCGGGTGCATCCGGGGGCCAGGTTCAGCCGAGCAGGTGGCTCTCGCGCAGGGGCGGCGCGCTCGGTTGAGCCGGTCGCGGGGGCCGGGCAGCTGGCGCCCCAGGGCCCCTCGTTGATCACAAGGACCGAGGGGGTGCACCCCCGCCCAGGGTCAGCCGACCACCTGGCTCTCGTGCAGATGTGCCACCAGTTCGTCGCGGGGTGGGCCCGCTGGGGGTGGTGGTTCGAGGCTGGCCAGGATGCGCGCGATGCGCTCGTGCAGGGCGTGGTCCTCGTCGAACGTCGTGACCCGGTCCAGTCGCCCGATTCGCCGGATGGTGCGTCGCAGCACCAGGTCGTCGTGCGGGGCAACGGCCTGGTTCGGCGGCGACCGCGCGGCGCAGTGCCCATTCGACGAGCGGGCGGCGCGCCCACCGGTAGACCAGGTCTTCGTCGCCCGGTTCGCGGGTGCCGTGCAGCTTCCCACTCGGCCAGCAGCTTCCGGCCGCGGGGGCCCGGAACAACGCGTTCCTCACCCGGGCGGCAGTGGGATGCCGAGAAGGGCGCCACGCCGGCCGGGCTCGCGGAGATCGTGCGAGCTACCCGGCGGTGATCGACCACTACGGGCGGCCTCACCCGAGCGCGGCCAGGTCTCCCTCGCGCAGCTGGTCCGCCGTCACCGTCGTCTCGCCGTCGACCAGTGCCTTCAGCGTGTCGCCGTCGTCCCACATGTTCACGTTCATCGCCGCCGTGACGTGGCCGTTCCGCAGCCAGAACGCGGTGAACTCGCGCTTGCCCAGGTCGCCGCGGACCACCAGTTCGTCCCGCTCCGGGTCGGCCAGGCCGCGGTACTCGCAACCGAGGTCGTACTGGTCGGTGAAGAAGTACGGCGTGCGCGTGTACTGCTCCTGCCCGCCGGCCAGGTTCGCCGCCACGTGCGCTCCCTGGTTCTTCGCGTTCGCCCAGTGCTCGACGCGCACGCGGCGCCCGTAGCGCGGGTGCCACTGCGCCGCGATGTCGCCCGCCGCGTACACGCCCGGCGCCGCCGTGCGCAGGGACGCGTCCACGGCCACGCCACCCGAGTCGGCCAGCTCCAGCCCGGCCGCGTGTACCAGGCCGACCCGGGGCGCGGCGCCGACGGCGACCAGCACCACGTCCGCGGGCAGCTCGCTACCGTCGGCCAGCCGCACGCCCGCGACCCCGCTCGGACCACCGGTGACCCGCTCGATCCCGCTGCCCAGCCGCCACCGCACGCCGTGCTCGGTGTGCAGCTCGGCGAACACCTCGCTGATCTCCGGCCCGAGCGCCCACAGCGGCCCGGGCAGCACGTCCACCATCGTGACCTCGGCGCCGTGGTGCCGCGCCGCCGCCGCGGCCTCCGTCCCGATCCAGCCGGTGCCGATCACCACCACCCGCGGCGAGCCGGTGAACGCCGACCGCAGGGCGAGCGCGTCGTCGAGGGTGCGCAGCGTGTAGACGCCGGGCAGGTCCACCCCGGGCACCGGCAGCGTCCGCGGATGCGACCCGGTCGCCAGCAGCAGCCGGTCGTAGGAGTGCCGCCCGCCGCGCGCGTCCAGCACCGCCCGCGCCCCCAGTTCGATCCGGGTCGCGCTGGTGCCGGAGCGCAGGTCGATGCCGTTCTGCGCGTAGAAGTCCGCGTCCCGCACCCAGTCCGGCTCGTCGCCCTCGCCCAGGAGGATCCGCTTCGACAACGGCGGCAGCTCGTAGGGCCGGTGCGCCTCCGCGCCGAGGACCACCACGTCGCCGTCGTAACCGTTCTCGCGCAGGGCCGCCGCGGCCGACGCACCGGCCAGCCCGGCGCCGACGATCAGGATCCGCTTCGGCTCGGACATGGGCCGCTCCTCATCCGTGTGATCCGTGCCACCCGACGCTACTGCGGACACTTTTTCCGCGCCACCGCGTCACGCCCGCCCCGCTGCGCCGTCCCTCTGTCACCCGCAACACCACCGAAGGAAGGCGACGGACGTGGCGGCTCGAGACGAATGGTCGATCAGCTGCCGGGACCTGGCCGGCAGGCGGCGTGACCTGACGGTGTTCGTGAGCAGCGGACGGGTGGTCCTGGTGGCTCCACCGGGCGAAGCCGCGGTGCTCGAACCGCTGGACGTCGGCCGGCTGCGCGCGGCACTGCGCGACGCGGTCGTCGTGGTCGGCGAACGGTCCCAGTAGTCACTCCAGATCCGCGACGGCCGCGGCGACGTCCACCGGCGGCACCGGCTGGGCCCGCTCGCACACCGTGAACGCGGCCGCGCAGTAGTCGTCCACGCGCTCGACCAGACCACCCCGGTCGGCGCCGATCTGCTGCAGCGTCACCCGCAGGTCCGTGCTGAACATGATCGGATCGAGCACGTGCCAGCGGTAGAACCCGACGTACTTCGGGATCGGGCCGCGGCCGGACACCTCCAGCGGCGCACCCGCGTACAGCCCGGCGTGCGGGCCCATCCCCCACGCCGAACCCACGTAGTCCTCCAGCCCGGTCCCGCAGATCGTGGGGTACTCGCGGTCCCCGTCGCGGTAGATCTTCACCTCGCCCTCGCCGTACCACTGGCCGCCGTCGATCGGCCGCACCCCGCCGACCCAGCCGAGGAACCGGCCCGGGCCGCGCAACCCCTCGGTCACCACGAAGTCCCGCTTCGACACCGTCGGGTTCTCGCGGCGGAAACCCACGTGCAACCGCCCCGACGGGGATTCGCCGAGGGTGTAGTCGATCTGGAAGTACAGGACGATCGGGTCCGGGTTGCCGTTGACCAGGTCGACGCGGATGCGCTCGCCGAAGGCCATCGGCAGGTAGCTGTTGAAGCCGCGGGCCTCCGGCATGCTGGTCAGCGCGCTGGAGTAGGCGACCGGGCGGCCGTGCGGTGAGCCGAAGAAGTCCAGGCACGGCACCGAGACGCTGGGGTAGGACAGGCCGCCGTAGCGGACTTCGAGGTGGACGGCTCGCATGCGGGCCGGCCGGTCCGGCGGGAACGTCATCCAGATGTGCCGGATCGTGCCCGGCCCGGCGAGGTCGGCGAGGGTGACGCGCTCACCGCCCTCGATGACCCGGCTGGGGGCGCCCTTGCGGCCGCCGCCGGCCCGGCCGCCCGCGCCGCGCTCGCCGGTCGGGTTCTCGAAGGTGACCGCCCGCGAGTCGAGCACGGGCGTGACGCGGGTCAGATCCGTGACGTCGAACACCCTGCCAAGGTAAGCACGGTCCGTACCGTTTGCCTAACTTGTAGGTTAGCCTAACCTCTATGACCCAGACCGTGGATCTTGTCGCCGAGCCGACCACCAGCACCCGGCTGCACGGTGACGGCCTGACGTTGGGGTACGACGGACGGGTCGTCGCCGAAGATCTCTCGGTCACCATTCCGGACCGGTCGTTCACCGTGATCGTCGGGCCGAACGCGTGCGGCAAGTCCACGCTGCTGCGGGCGCTGAGCCGGCTGCTGAAGCCGCGGCAGGGCATGGTCTACCTGGACGGCGAGGTCATCACGTCGCTGCCGGCCAAGCAGGTCGCGCGCAAGCTGGGGCTGCTGCCGCAGAGCTCGATCGCGCCGGACGGCATCACGGTGGCCGACCTGGTGTCCCGCGGCCGGTACCCGCACCAGCGGCTGCTGCGGCAGTGGTCGCGCGAGGACGCCGAGGTGGTCGAGCGCTCGATGGCCGCCACCGGCGTGACCGAGCTGGCCGACCGCATGGTGGACGAGCTGTCCGGCGGGCAGCGGCAGCGCGTGTGGCTGGCGATGGCGCTGGCGCAGGAGACCGAGCTGCTCCTGCTCGACGAGCCGACCACGTTCCTGGACATCGCGCACCAGATGGACATCCTCGACCTGTGCGCGCAGCTGCACGCCGAGCAGGGCCGCACGCTGGTCGCGGTGCTGCACGACCTCAACCACGCGGCCCGCTACGCCACGCACCTGATCGCCATGCGCGGCGGTGAGGTGCTCGCGACCGGCACGCCGGAGGAGGTCGTGACCGCCGAGCGCGTCGAGGAGATCTTCGACCTGCCGTGCTCGGTCATCCCGGACCCGGAAACCGGAACTCCGTTGGTCATCCCGAAGGCCCGCCGGTAGTTTCGGCTCTTGTGAGCCAGGACGTGTGGAGCGCGGTCGACGACTACGTCGGCCGGACGCTCATCCCAGCCGACCCGGTGCTCGACGACGTGCGGGCCGCCACGGCCGACGCCGGGCCGAGCGCGATCGCGGTGTCCCCGCCCCAGGGCAAGCTGCTGCACCTGCTGGCGCGGATGCACGGCGCCCGCTCGATCCTGGAGATCGGCACGCTCGGCGGGTACAGCACGATCTGGCTGGCGCGGGCGCTGCCGCCGGACGGCAGGCTGGTGACGCTGGAGGCGGACCGCAAGCACGCGCAGGTGGCGGAGAACAACCTCGACGCGGCGGGGTTCGGCGAGATCGTCGAGGTGAAGGTCGGCAAGGCGCTGGACACGCTGCCGTCCGTCGAGGGGCCGTTCGACCTGATCTTCATCGACGCGGACAAGCCGAACAACCCCGAGTACTTCCGGTGGGCGCTGCGGTTGTCGCGGCCGGGCTCGGTGATCATCGTGGACAACGTGGTGCGGGACGGCGCGCTCGCCGACGCCGGCAGCACGGACCCCGCGATCGTCGCCACGCGGGAGATGCACGAGCTGATCGCCGCCGAGCCGCGGGTGGAGGCGACCGTGGTGCAGACGGTGGGCTCGAAGGGTTACGACGGGTTCACGCTCGCGCTGGTGACGCGGTGATCGACAAGGTCGCCTGGCTGCGGGTGGAGGACGGCCGCGTGCTGGCGGCGCGTTCGCACGGCAAGTCGGCGTGGTACCTGCCGGGCGGCAAGCGCGAGCCGGGCGAGAGCGACGTGGCGACGCTGGTGCGGGAGGTCGCCGAGGAGCTGGCGGTGTGGATCGACCCGGCGACCGCCGTGCACACCGCGACGATCGAGGCGCCCGCCGACGGGCAGGCGCAGCTGCTGCGGATGACCTGCTACACGGCCGACTACCAGGGCACCATCACGCCCTCGGCCGAGGTCGCGGAGGTGGCCTGGCTCGGCTACGCCGACCGCCACCGCGGCTCCCGCGCGTTCCAGCAGGTGTTCGAGGAGCTGCGCCGCCGCGGGGACCTCACCGCGTAGCCGGCTCCGGCGACATCACCTCGCGCCAGATGTCCGCGGGCAGGGTGGCGCCGGTCAGGGGCACGCCCTGCCAGTCCGTGCGGGGGCGTTCCTCGTCGCCGCCGACCCACACCACCGTGGCCATCGACGCGCTCGCGCCGGCCATCCACGCGTCGGACGTGCCGTACTCGCCCGGGGCCGCGTCAGCCTGCAGAACGGCCTCGCGCGGCAGGGCGGGCACCGGCGGCGTGTCCCAGCGCCACACCACCTCGTCGCCGCGGCGCACCTCGGCCACGAAGTGCGGCGTGACCCGCAGACCGCCGTTCGCGAAGGTCGCGTGCACGCCCGCCAGGTCCAGCGGCCGCAACCGGTAGGTGCCCTCGGCGATCGAGGACGCGATGTGCACCCCGTCCGGCGCCGTCAGCGTCCGCGTGCCGTCCAGGAACTCCGGGATCCCGGCGTCGTAGGCGGTCTGCCGGATCTTCGGCCCGGTCACGACGGGCGGATCATCCGCACGGGCGCGGAACTCCGCCACGCGCACGACCGGCCGGAACGCCGTGCCCGGACGGCGCGGGGTCACGGCGTAGTCCGTGACACCCCAGTTCCCGCCGGCGTAGGCGGCCACCCCGCCGTCGCCCGGCGACACGGACACCACCGCCGCCCGCAGCTCCGCGGGCTCTCCCGTGAGCCGGTCCCGCGCCGCCCGCTCGGCGCGGCCCTGGGCGGCCCGGTCGAGGGTAGTGCGCACGGCCAGTCCCTCCCGGCGCAGCCGTGTCAGCGGCCACCCCTGCGCCTCCAGCTCGGTGAGCACCTGCTGGCGGATGTGGGAGTCGCTGTAGGAGCTCCGCCCGGCGCGCGTCTCGTGCGGATCGAGGACCCGCGGGTACGTCATCGTGGACCGTTCGGCCGCCGACACGTACCCGCGCTCGGCGAGCTTGTTCGCCGCGTAGGTCCAGCGTCGCGCGGCCTGCTCGGGACCGGCGGTCGCCGGGTCGTGCCCGTACGGCGCCTGCAGCAGGCCGGCCAGGAACGCGGCCTCGCTCCAGGAGATGTCGGCGAGCGGTTTGCCGAAGTACGCCTGCGCGGCGGCCGCCGGACCGTGCGTGTTGCGGCCGAAGGAGATGATGTTGACGTAGCTTTCGAAGATCTGTTCCTTGCTCTGCCGGTCGGTGATCTTCGTCGCCAGCACCAGCTCCTTGAACTTGCGGAACAGGGTCGCGTCGTCCTCGCCGGTGGAGTTCTTGACGTACTGCTGGGTGATGCCCGACCCGCCGCCGACGCCGGTGACCATCGCACGCGCGATGCCGGTCGGCTCGAACCCGCCGTTGGTCCAGAACGTGGGGTCCTCGACAGCGACGATCGCGTCGACCAGCTTGCGCGGGATCAGCGCGTAGGGCGTGAACGTGCGGTCACCGTCCGGCGGCACGACCCGCATCAGCTCGCCGCCGTCCGCGTACTGGATCACCACGGTCTTGTCGAGGTCGGCCAGCACCTCCTGCGGGCTGCGCACGTCCCACACCAGGTACCCGATCGCGAACGCGATCGCCGGGACGCCGACGAAGAGCCCGGTCAGGACGTACGCGACCCGCCGGGCCCGCCGCCACCACCGCCTGCGTTGCTTCTCCACGCACTACAGACGTCTGTTGGTGATCTTTCGTTGCGCGGGTCAGTCCCGCTGGTAGAACGGCAGCGGAACCACCTCGACCGGCTCGACCCGGCCGCGGATGTCGACGGCCAGCTTCGTGCCCGGCTCGCTCAGCGCGACCGGCACGTAGGCCATCGCCACCGGGTAGCCCAGCGTCGGCGACAGCGCGCCGCTGGTCACCTCGCCCACCGGCTCCTCGCCGGAGAGCACGCGGTAGCCGTGCCGCGGCGCCCGCCGGCCGCCACCGCGCAGGCCCACCAGCACCTCGGACGGCTCCTGCCGGCCCGCCAGCGCCGCCTTGCCGACGAAGTCCGGCTTGTCGAGCTTGACCACGCGGCCCAGGTTCGCCTCGAACGGCGACCGCTGCGTCGACAACTCGTTGCCGTACAACGGCATGCCCGCCTCCAGCCGCAGCGTGTCGCGGCAGGCGAGCCCGGCGGGCACCAGCCCGTGCGGCTGTCCGGCGTCGGTCAGCAGGTGCCACACCGACGTCGCCTCCTCAGCCGGGACGTACAGCTCGAAGCCGTCCTCGCCGGTGTAGCCGGTGCGTGCGAGCAGCACCTCGTGGCCCTTCACGGTCGCCGGCACGCTCGCGTAGTACTTCAGGCTCGCCAGGTCGGCGTCGGTGACCGCGCCGACCACGTCCACCGCCTTCGGGCCCTGCACCGCGATCAGCGCGACCTCGGCCGAGCGGTCGGTGACCCGCGCGTCGAAGCGGGACGCGCGCTCGGTCAGCTCGGCGGCCACGGTCGGCGCGTTGCCGGCGTTGGCGACCACGAGGAACTTCTCGTCCGCCAGCCGGTACACCACGAGGTCGTCGATGACCCCGCCCGCGTTGTCGCAGATCATCGTGTAGCGGGCGCGGCCGGGCTTGACCGCGGACAGCTTGCCGACGAACGCGTAGTCCAGCGCGTCGGCGGCCTGCGGGCCGGTCACCTCGATCTCGCCCATGTGCGAGAGGTCGAACAGCCCGGCCGTCTCGCGCACCGCGCGGTGCTCGGCCAGCTCGCTGCCGTACCGCACCGGCATCTCCCAGCCGGCGAAGTCGGTGAACAGCGCGCCCAGTCCCTTGTGGACGGAATGCAGTGCGGTCCGCATGATCAGCTCCCGTAGGCTTCGATGGACGGGCACGAGCAGACGAGGTTGCGGTCACCGTGGGCGCCGTCGATGCGCCGGACCGGGGACCAGTACTTGTTCTTCGGCGAGACCCCGCCCGGGTAGACCGCGGTCTTGCGGTCGTAGGGCAGGTCCCAGTCGCCGGTGAGCATCTCGGCGGTGTGCGGCGCGTTGCGCAGCGGGCTCCGCTCGATCTCCCACCGGCCCTCGGCGACGTCCTCGATCTCCCGCCGGATGGCGATCATCGCGTCGCAGAACCGGTCCAGCTCGCTGACGTCCTCGCTCTCGGTCGGCTCGACCATCAGCGTCCCGGCGACCGGGAACGACATGGTCGGCGCGTGGAAGCCGTAGTCGACCAGGCGCTTGGCGACGTCGTCGACGGTCACGCCGGTGCGCTTGGTCAGCGCGCGCAGGTCGAGGATGCACTCGTGGGCCACCAGGCCGGTGCGCCCGGTGTAGAGCACCGGGTAGTGCGGGGACAGCCGCGCGGCGACGTAGTTCGCGGCGAGCACGGCGACCTTGGTGGCGCTGGTCAGCCCGGCGCCGCCCATCATGCGGATGTAGGCCCACGAGATGGGCAGGATCGACGCGGACCCGAACGGCGCCGCCGAGATCGGGCCGACGCCGGTGGCCGGGCCCGCGCCGTCGGCGAGCGGGTGGTTGGGCAGGTAGGGCGCGAGGTGCGCGCGCACCGCGACCGGGCCGACGCCGGGGCCGCCGCCGCCGTGCGGGATGCAGAACGTCTTGTGCAGGTTCAGGTGCGACACGTCGCCGCCGAACTCACCCGGCTTGGCCAGGCCCAGCAGCGCGTTGAGGTTCGCACCGTCGACGTAGACCTGCCCGCCGGCCTCGTGCACGACGCGGGCGATCTCGCCGATGCCCTCCTCGTACACGCCGTGCGTGGAGGGGTAGGTCACCATGATCGCGGACAACGCGTCGCGGTGCTGCTCGGCCTTGGCGCGCAGGTCGTCCAGGTCGACGTCACCGTTGTCGTTGCAGGCGACCACCACCACGCGCATCCCGGCGAGCACCGCGGACGCGGCGTTGGTGCCGTGCGCCGACGACGGGATCAGGCACACGTCGCGCTCCGGCTGGCCGTTGGCGCGGTGGTAGGCGCGGATGGCGAGCAGCCCGGCCAGCTCGCCCTGGCTGCCGGCGTTGGGCTGCAGGGACACCTCGTCGTAGCCGGTGACCTCGGCGAGCCAGCCGCACAGCTGGTCGATCAGCTCGCGGTAGCCGGCCGCGTCCCCGGCCGGGGCGAACGGGTGCAGGCCGGCGAACTCCGGCCAGCTGATCGGCTCCATCTCGGCGGTCGCGTTGAGCTTCATGGTGCACGAGCCGAGCGGGATCATGCCGCGGTCCAGCGCGTAGTCCTGATCGGACAGACGGCGCAGGTAGCGCAGCATCGCGGTCTCGGAGCGGTGGCTGTGGAACACCTCGTGGGTCAGGAACTCGCTGGTGCGCGCCAGCCCGGTGGGCAGCGCGGTGCGGCCGTCCGCGATGCCCGGCGCGGCGCCGAACGCCCGCAGCACGCGGTCCACGATCTCGGGGGTGGTGACCTCGTCGCAGGCGATCCGCACGTGGTCGTCGTCCACGCGGCCGAGGTTGATACCCGACTCGCGCGCCGCGGCGACCACGGCGGCGGCCCGGCCCGGCACCCGCGTGAGCACGGTGTCGAAGAAGCCCTCGTGCACGACCTCCACACCCGCGGTCCGCAGCGCTTCGGCCAGCCCGGCGGCCAGCCCGTGGACCCGCCGCGCGATCTCCGTGAGCCCCTCCGGCCCGTGGTAGACGGCGTACATCGCGGCCAGCACCGCGGGCAGCACCTGGGCGGTGCAGATGTTCGAGGTCGCCTTCTCGCGGCGGATGTGCTGCTCACGAGTCTGCAGCGCGAGCCGGTAGGCGGTGTTGCCGTCCGCGTCCACCGAGACGCCGACCAGGCGGCCGGGCAGCGACCGCTCCAGGCCCTTGCGCACCGACAGGTACCCGGCGTGCGGGCCGCCGTAGCCGAGCGGGACGCCGAAGCGCTGGGTGGTGCCGGCGGCGATGTCGGCACCGAACTCGCCGGGCGCGGTGACCAGCGTCAGCGCCAGCAGGTCCGCGGCCACGGTGTAGAGCGCGCCCGCGTCCTTGGCGACCTTGCCGATCGCCTCGTAGAAGCCCCGGCCGCGCAGCACGCCGGACGCGCCGGGGTACTGCACGACGACACCGAAGAAGTCCTCCGGCAGCCCGGTGCCCAGGTCCCGCACGTCGACCTCGATGCCGACCGCCTCGGCCCGCGTCCGCACCACCGCGATGGTCTGCGGCAGGCACTCGGCGTCCAGCACGACGCGCGACGACTTCGCCTTCGACGCGCGGCGCATGAGCAGGACGGCCTCGGCGACCGCGGTGGACTCGTCGAGCAGGGAGGCGTTGGCGATGTCCAGGCCGGTCAGGTTCGAGACCATCGTCTGGAAGTTGAGCAGCGCCTCCAGCCGCCCCTGCGAGATCTCCGGCTGGTACGGCGTGTACGCGGTGTACCAGGCCGGGTTCTCCAGCACGTTGCGGCGGATCACCGGCGGGGTGACGGTGTCGCTGAAGCCGAGGCCGATCATCTGGGTCATCGGGCGGTTCTTCGCCGCCAGCGCCCGCAGCTGCGCGGTCGCCTCCTGCTCGGAGGCCGGCGGCAGGTCCAGCCCGCCCGCGGTGCGGATCGACGCCGGGACAGCGGCCTCGACCAGCGCGTCCAGGCTCCCGAACCCGCACTCGGCGAGCATCTTGGCCTGTTCGTGCTCGGAAGGTCCGATGTGGCGATCGGCGAAGGACATCGGGAGCTCCTCATCTACGGGTGCGGGAACTCCCCCTCTGTCATCGGCACCTGAGAGTTTCACCGCGCTCGCGGCTTTCACCTTGGGTGAGACGCGATGCGCGCGCCTGCTTTCCAGAGTGGCCTGGCGCGGAGCGGTAACTGGTACCTGAGAGATTGGCGGGGAAGTTGCTCCTTCGGCGCCCCAGCTGACCTGGGGACTCTCCCGCTCCGGCTCGTGACGGCCTGCTGTTCAGTTGTCCGGCTTCAGTCTACAGCGGGGTAACGTACGCGCCCGAGATACCGCCGTCCACCAGGAACTGCGACGCCGTGATGAACGACGCATCGTCGCTGGCCAGGAAGGCCACGGCGGCGGCGATCTCCTCCGGCTCGGCGAAGCGGCCCAGCGGCACGTGCACCAGGCGCCGCGCGGCCCGCTCCGGGTCCTTGGCGAACAGCTCACGCAGCAGCGGCGTGTTCACCGGACCGGGGCACAGGGCGTTGACGCGGATGCCCTCGCGGGCGAACTGCACGCCCAGCTCGCGGGTCATCGCCAGGACCCCGCCCTTGGACGCGGTGTAGGAGATCTGCGAGGTCGCCGCGCCCATCACCGCCACGAAGGAGGCGGTGTTGACGATCGAGCCCTTCCCCTGCCGCCGCATGTGCGGGATGGCGTACTTGCAGCACAGGTACACCGAGGTCAGGTTGACCTGCTGGACCTTCTGCCAGGCATCCAGGCCGGTGGTGAGGATCGAGTCGTCCTCCGGCGGGGAGATACCGGCGTTGTTGAACGCGACGTCGAGCGAGCCGAAGCGGTCCACCGCGGCCTGGAACAGGGCCTCGACCTGCTCCTCGCTGGTGACGTCGGTGGCGACGAACTCGCCGCCGACCTCGTCCGCGGCGGCCTTGCCGGCCTCGGCGTCGATGTCGGCGATCACCACCTTCGCGCCCTCGCTCGCCAGGCGGCGGGCGGTGGCCAGGCCGATCCCGCTGCCGCCGCCGGTGATCACGACGACCCGGCCGTCGAACCGCTGCATCCCTGTTCCTCCGTACTCCTCGGGTGGACCGGTCACCGGCACGCGGCGACCAGGGCCGCGAACAACCGGACTTCCTGCGTGTCCTGTTCCGGGTGCCACTGCACGCCGACCACGAAGCCCGCGCCCGGCACCTCCACGGCCTCGACCGTGCCGTCCGCGGCCCAGCCGACGGCCCGCAGGCCGTCGCCGAGCCGGTCGACGGCCTGGTGGTGGTAGCACTGGCACTTGGTCTGCGCGCCGAGGATCGCGGCGACGCGGCTGCCCGCGGCGAGCGTGACGTGCGTCGGGCCGTAGACGCCCGGGGACGGCTGGTGCTCGGTGTGGCCGACGCGGTCCGGCAGGTGCTGGATCAGGCTGCCGCCCAGCGCGACGTTGAGGACCTGCATGCCGCGGCACACGCCGAGCACCGGCAGGCCGCGGTCGAGGGCGGCGCGCGCGAGGGCGAACTCGAAGGCGTCCCGCTCGGGGCGGGTCACCGTCTTGTCCTGCGGCTGCTGCCCGTAGCGCGCGGGGTCGACGTCGGCGCCGCCGGAGAGGACCAGCGCGTCCACGGCGGACAGGACGTCGCTGTCCCCTGCCGGGAGCAGGACGGGAATTCCGCCCGCCTGCTTGACCGAGTCCACATAGGAACGCGGGAGCAGGGCTGCCTCGGTGTGCCAGACGCCCCAGCTCGCCTTCTCGGTGTAGGTGGTGAGGCCGATGATGGGCTCAGAGGCGTTCGAAGCCACGCTGGCGCTCCCAGTCGGTGACGGCGGCGTCGAAGGCGGCGAGCTCGACCCGGGCCGCGTTGAGGTAGTGCTCGACGACGTCCTCGCCGAACGCCGCGCGGGCCACCTTGCTGTCGGACAGCAGCTCCGCCGCCTCGCGCAGCGTGGCCGGGACCCTCGGCTTGTCCGAGTGGTAGGCGTTGCCGGCGAACTCGTCCTCCAGCGGCAGCTCGTTCTCGATGCCGTGCAGGCCGGCGGCGATGAGCGCGGCGACGGCGAGGTAGGGGTTGACGTCGCCGCCCGGCACCCGGTTCTCCACCCGCAGCGACGGCCCGTGCCCGACGACGCGCAGCGCGCAGGTGCGGTTGTCGGTGCCCCACGCGACGGCGGTCGGCGCGAAACTGCCGGGCACGAAACGCTTGTAGGAGTTGATGTTCGGCGCGAGGAAGTAGGTCAGCTCGCGCAGGCAGGCCAGCTGCCCGGCGATGAAGTGCCGCATCAGCGTCGGGTCTTCGGCGAACACCGGCGTGCCGTCCGTGCCGCGCAGGCTGAGGTGGATGTGGCAGGAGTTGCCCTCGCGCTCGTTGTACTTCGCCATGAAGGTGAGGCTGCGGCCGGTCTGGGCGGCGATCTCCTTCGCGCCGGTCTTGTAGATGCTGTGGTTGTCGCAGGTGCGCAGGGCCTCGTCGAAGCGGAACGCGATCTCGTGCTGGCCAGGGTTGCACTCGCCCTTGGCGGACTCGACGTACATGCCGGCGCCGGCCATGTCGTTGCGGATGCGGCGCAGCAACGGTTCCAGCCGCGCGGTGCCGAGCATCGAGTAGTCCACATTGTACTGGTTGGCGGGCTCGAGGTCGCGGTAGCCGCGGCGCCAGGCCTGCTCGTAGGTGTCGTCGAAGACGATGAACTCCAGCTCGGTGCCGACGTAGGCGGCGAGGTTCCGCTGCGCCAGCCGGTCGAGCTGGCCGCGCAGGACCTGCCGCGGGGAGGCGGTGACCTCGCCGCCCTCGACGCGTTCGACGTCGCACAGGACGAGCGCGGTCCCCTCGTGCCAGGGCACGCGGCGCAGCGTGGACAGGTCGGGGCGCAGCACGAAGTCGCCGTAACCGCTTTCCCAGGAGGAGATCGCGTAGCCGTCGACGGTGTTCATGTCCACGTCGACGGCGAGCAGGTAGTTGCAGGCTTCGGTGGCGTGGGTGACGACCTCGTTGAGGAAGTACTCGGTCGAGCAGCGTTTGCCCTGGAGACGGCCCTGCATGTCGGTCATCGCGACGAGGACGGTGTCCACGGTGCCCTCCTCGGCCAGTTCCCGGAGCCGGCCGAGGGTGAGCATGCCCTTGTTCATGGGTCAAACCTTTGGGGGCGGGCGGTGCGCTGTCAAGCGAGCGCGCGGAGGAGCCGCACGTACGGGCTCCAGCGGGCGGGACGGGCGACCGTGCCGGTGGCCTCCCGCTCGGCGCGGTCGAGGAGGTCCTCGAGCGCGGCGTCGTGCGCCGGACGCCAGAAGAGCGGGTACGTGAGCATCGCCGAGCGCCGTAGCCGGACCACGATGACGTGCCGCAACTCGCTCGTGCCGTCCGGGCCGGGCCGGACGCTGAACTCGTGGTAGCCGTCGAAACCACGCGGACGCAGGAACCGGCACCGGAGCAGGCGGCCGGGTACGTGGTCTTCGACGCGGTAGCGGACCGGGCCGTGGCCGCCGACCGCGCCCGGGGTGAGGTCGAGCCGCATCGGGGGCCAGTACCGCGGCCACAGGCGGTCGTGCGCGCCGCCGAGCGAGTCGAGCAGCTCCCCGATCACCGCCTGGTCGGCCCGGATCCGTCGCGCATGCAGGTTGACCACCATGTATTGGAGAGTAGTCTCTAGAAGCGTGGGCAGGCCACCTCGTTTTCCCGTCGACGATCTGCTGGACGCTGCCCTCCAGCTGTTCGCCGCCGGCGGGACCGAGGCGGTGACCATGTCGGCCCTGGCGCGTGCGGTGGGGGCGCCGAGCGGGTCGGTGTACCACCGGTTCTCCGGCCGTCCGGCGTTGCTGGCCGCGTTGTGGCTGCGGACGGTGCGGCGGTTCCAGAGCGACTACCGCGCGGTCCTGGGCGACGAGCCGTCGGTGGCGGACGTGGTCGAGGCGACGGCTTCGGTGGTGCGCTGGTGCCGCTCGAACCCCGCGGCGGCGCAGGTGCTGTACGCGGGCAAGCGGGCGCTGGGGTTCGACACGTGGTCGGCGGAGGACCGGGCGGCGGCCGACCGGACGGACGCCGACCTCGACGGCATCCTGCGGACCGCGCCGCGGCCGGTGCGTGCGGCGACCGGGCTGGGCACCGACGAGCTGTTGCTGGTGCTGATCGATCTGCCGTACGCGGCCGTGCGGCGGTATCTGGCGCAGGGGCGGCCGCCGCCGGTTTCCGCCGCGGGGCTGGTGGCCCGGGCCGCTCGCACGTTGTTGACCGGCGAAGGGAAGAACGATGGCTGACGTGATCGACGTGTGGATGCAGCAGCCGAACCAGCGTTTCATGGACCAGCCGTGGCTGGAGACGCTGCTGCGGTGGACGGACATGTCGCGCCGGGTGCCGCGGCTGTCGGCGACGCTCGACGCGATGGACGAGGCCGGGGTGCGGGTCGGGCTGCTGTCGGCGTGGCACGGGCCGGGCGGGGCGCTGATCACGAACGACGAGGTGGCCGACGTGGTGTCGGCGCACCCGGACCGGTTCGCCGGGCTGGCGTCGGTGGATCTCACGGATCCGGTGCGGGCGGTGCGGGAGGTCCGGCGGTGCGTGCGGAACGGGTTCGTCGGGGTGCGGGTGGTGCCGTGGCTGTGGAACCTGCCGCCGAACGACCGGCGCTACTACCCGGTGTACGTGGCGTGTGTGGAGGAGGACGTGCCGTTCTGCACGCAGATCGGGCACACCGGGCCGCTGTGCCCGTCGGAGCCGGGGCGGCCGATCCCGTACCTGGACGAGGTGCTGCTGGACTTCCCGGAGCTGGTCGTGGTGGGCGGGCACGTGGGCTACCCGTGGCTGGCGGAGGTCCTGTCCCTGGCGACGAAGTACCCGAACTTCTACGTGGACACCTCGGCCTACGCGGTGCACCGGCTGCCCGCGGAGCTGGTGGAGTTCATGCGGGGACGCGGCCGGACGCGGGTGCTGTTCGGCAGCAACTACCCGATGCTGACCCCGGCCCAGGCCCTCAAGCGACTGCCCGACCTGGAGCTGGGAGCGACCCCGGAGGACCTGTTCCTGAGCGGCAACGCCCGGCGGGTGTTCGCGCTGCCGAATTAGTACGCGGGTGCGAGGGCCGGGTTACGGCCGGTGCGGGCTGCCCGCACCGCGCACTGACCCGGCCAGCCCCCTACTACCCACTCCCGCCACCACCGACCCGCCAACTCACCGTGCTCTCGCGCTACCGCACAGCCCCACGTGCACTGAGCCCCGCCAGACACAACCGGCACCCCACTGCCCCCACTCCGTAGCGGCGCCACTGGCCCGCCCAGCCCTGCGCTAACGAACCCGCACGTGCAGTGAGCCCCGCCAGACCGAACTCGGCCAGCACCCGCACTACCCACTCCCCTCCCCCCACTGGGCTCGTGCTGCCGAGATGGCCCGTGCGGTGTCCGAGGTCAGCTTGCGGTGGGCAGCGCCTCGCGCTGGGTGGAGAGCAGCCGGCGAATCTCGCGGACGGCTGCGCGGCCCGCGCGGTTCGCGCCGATCGTGCTCGCGGAAGGGCCGTATCCGACCAGGTGCAGGCGCGGCTCAGCGGCTACGCGGGTGCCCTCCATGCGGATGCCGCCGCCGGGTTCACGCAGGTGCAGCGGAGCCAGGTGGTCCAGGGCGGCGCGGAAACCGGTCGCCCAGAGGATCACGTCCACGCGCTGTTCACTGCCGTCCGGCCACACCACGCCCGTCGGGGTGATGTGGTCGAACATCGGCTTGCGGTCGAGGATTCCGCGGGCCTCGGCGTCGCGCACCTGGGGCGTCCGCATCAGGCCGGTCACGCTGACCACGCTCGCCGGCGGCAGGCCCGCCCGGACCCGGCGCTCGACCTTCGCCACGGCTTCGCGGCCCAGTTCGGGGCCGAATTCGACGTCCTTGAACACCGGCGGGCGGCGGGTGACCCACGTGGTGCCGCTCGCGAGGTCCGCGATCTCGATCAGCAGCTGCACGGCCGACGTCCCGCCGCCGACGACCAGGACGTGCCGGCCGCGGAACTCCTCTGCGCTGCGGTAGTCGGCGGTGTGCAGCTGGCGTCCGGTGAACGTCTCCTGGCCGGGGTAGTGCGGCCAGAACGGGCGGGTCCAGGTGCCGGTCGCGTTGATCACGGCGCGGGCGGCCCAGCTGTCGCCGGCGCTCTCGACGAGGAGCCGCTCACCCTCGTCCCGCACGGCTGCCACCTCGACCGGGCGCCGGACCGGCAGGTCGAACGCGCGCTCGTAGCGGTCGAAGTATTCGGCGACGACCTCCGAGGCCATCCGGTGCTCGTCCTGCTCGGCGAAGGCCATGCCGGGGAGGTCGTGGAACTTGTGGACCTTGTCCAACCGCAGCGACGGCCACCGGTGCCGCCACGCGCCGCCCGGCCCCGCGTTCTGGTCGAGGACGACGAACTCCAGACCGGCCCGCCGGAGGAAGTAGGCGGCCGACAGCCCAGCCTGCCCCGCCCCGATCACCACGACGTCGGTTTCGCTGCGCACACCGGGTACAACCGCCCGGACGGCACGCCACTTCCCGAGCGTGGCACGCAGCACGTCCGGCACACGACGCAGAGACGCGAAACGCACAGCCCTCGCGAGACGGGAGGCACGGAGCGCGGAGCGAGACGGACGCGCGGTGGCGCAGTGGCGCGAGGCGCACGGGGTTTGCGCGGCGCCGGGGCGCGGGAGGGCGCGGCGCCAAGGGCGCGGGGCTCGCGCAGAGCGCGGGGCTCGCGCGGACGGCGAGGCGGGAGGCGCGCGGTGCGGAGGCGCGCGGGGTGCGGAGGCGCGCGGGGTGCGGAGGCGCGCGGTGCGGGGGCGCGAGGCATGCGAAGCGCGAAGCGGGACGCGCGGAACGCGCGGCAAGCGCGGAACGCGGGGGCGCGCCAGGCCGGGGGGTGGGCAGTCATGCAG
>NZ_PQHY01000073.1:0-31257 GCF_003385175.1 Amycolatopsis ruanii | reverse complement strand
ACGAGGGCGCGATCACGGTGGCGACCGTGGTGCTGGGCGGCGTGGCGGACGTGTTCGTGGAGGAGATGGCGACCGACGTGATCGCCTCGCAGACCGACGAGGTCATCCGGATGCTCGCGATGGCCGGCTGACTCCGGCACCGGTAGAGCAGAACTCGCGACCGCGAGCGTGGGACTCGCGTGCTGTCGCGAGTTCCACGTTCATTGCCGCGAGTTCTGCACTCGGTGCTGTGAGTTCTGCACTCGGAGTCGCGAGTTCTGCGGTTGGGGCTGCGAGTTCTGCGGCCGGGGCCCGGCGGGGTGCTCCGTGGAGGTGCGGCGCTCGCGACTCACCCGCGAGGTTGCACTTCGAGGGTGATTCCGCGTCCTCGTGGTGCGGGTGGCGCCGCCGAGGAGGATCGTGGACGTCATGGCGGAGCCGAACGTGTCGGGATGGGCCGCGGCCGGCGGCGTCCTCATCCTGGCGATCATCGCGTCCGCCGCCCTGGGCGACGCGTGGTACTTCCTGGCCGGCGTGATGGCGGGACTCGGCCTGCTGGCCGGCATGCGGTCCAGCACGCCCTCACCCTGAGGAGATCCCCCGCAGGCGGTTCAGCGCGCGGTGCTGCACGAGGCGCACCTGGTTCGCCGACAACCCCAGCGCCGAGGCGGTCTCCTCCGCCGACAGGCCGGCCGCCACGCGCAGCAGCATGATCTCCCGCTCCACGCCGGGCAGCGCCAGCACCGGTGAGTCGGCCTCGGGGGCGCGGGCGCCGGCCACCGTCTGGGCCGTCAGCTCGTACACGAGCGCGGGGAACGGGCCGGCCCAGCCGGGCAGCGCGTGCAGGATCGCCAGGCACGCCTCGTGCGCGACCTCGTCCGCGCCGTGCCGCAGCCGCGCCCGGCAGTACCGCACCACGACGGGCGTCACCGCGGCGACCAGCTCCCGGATCGCCCCCGGATCGCCACCGGCCGCGGACGCGACGAGGTCCGCGCCGGGAAGCCCCGTGCTCACCGCGTGCCGCGCCGCCATCGCGCTCCCCCTCCTCGACAGGTAGTACGCACGAGCCGCCCGGCGGGTTGCCTTCATGGTGGCCCCGGCCGGCCGCGCAACGGGCCGGCGTGGTGCAAGTCGGAGGAGGTTCCGCTCGGCGGCAGGTGGTGTGCGCACGAACCGCCCGGCGGGTTGCCTTCGCCGCTAGGGTGATCATCGTGCGGCTCGCAGTGGTGGTTCTCGCGGCGGTTCTGGCTCTCGGCGCGGCTCCGGCGGCCGCGGCGCACCGGCCGGGGCTCACCGTCGCCAGCTACAACATCCACGCCGGCGCCGGGCAGGACGGCGTCTTCGACCTCGCCCGCACCGCCGCCGCCATCCGGGACCTGCGCGCGGACGTCGTCGGGCTGCAGGAGGTCGACGTCCACTGGGACGCGCGCAGCCAGTACCGCGACGAGGCCACCGAACTCGCGCGCGCCCTGGGAATGCACGTGTTCTTCGCGCCGATCTACGACCTCGACCCGCCCGCGCCCGGTGCGCCACGCCGCCAGTACGGCGTCGCCGTGCTGAGCCGCTACCCGATCCTCGCCGCGCGAAACCTCGAGATCACCCGGTTGTCGACGCTCACCCCGGACGCGGCCCCCGCCCCGGCGCCAGGTTTCGCCGAAGTGACCGTGGCAGCGCACGGCGGGCCGGTCCGCGTCTACGCCACCCACCTGGACTACCGCGCCGATCCCGCCGTGCGGCAGGCGCAGGTCGCCGACATGCTCGCCGTCCTCGACCGGCTGCCCGGACCGGAGATCCTCACCGGCGACCTCAACGCCGAACCCACCGCCCCCGAACTCGCTCCACTGTGGACCAGCCTGGCCGACGCGGACCCGCGCGCGGGCACCTACCCGGCCGCGGAACCGGTGAAGCGCATCGACTTCGTGACCGCGTCCCGGCACTTCGCGGTCCGTTCCGCCTGGACGGTCGCCACGACGGCCTCCGACCACCGTCCGGTGGTAACGCGGCTGGAAAGGGTTCAGTCGATCTCCGTTCGGTCGTAGCATGAGCCGGGCGGGAGGGAGAGCCATGACCAGCAGTCCGCCGGAGCAGCCGAGCGAGTCGAAAACGCGCACCGCCACGGTGAACCTGCCGTTCGTGCGAGCCGAGTTCCGGGCGCCGCACGTGCCCGGCCGCGGCGAGGTCACCGCCGCGCTGCACACCGCACGGTCCTTCCTGCCACCGCCGCGCCAGCTCGCCTACTGGGGAGGTCTGGGCCTGCTCGCCGCGGTCGAGCTGATCGAGTGGCCGGTGGCCGTCGCGATCGGCGTCGGCACCGCGATCGCCGGGCGCGGCAAGGGCGCGGCGCCCCGGCAGGCCGAGGCCGACCCCGCCGAGGCCAAGCCCACCGAGGTCAAGCCCGCCGAGGCCAACCCCACCGAGGTCAAGCCCGCCGAGGCCAACCCCACCGAGGCGAAGCCCGCGAAGGCGCGGGCAGGCACGCAGAAGCGGGGTCCACGCGGCGGCGCCTAGGCCGGGGCGGGCGGACAGCCACCCGCGCTCCGCCCCGGAGTCAGGCCCCGTGGCGGGTGGAGGCTCGCACCACCAGCTCGGGCGTGAACACGACCTGCTGGTGCTCGTGCCCGGGATCCGTCTCCCGCAGCAGCAGCTCCGCCGCCGTCCGGCCGAGCCGGCGCCGTGGCTGCCGCACCGAGGTGAGGGGCACCGCGGCGGCCGCGGCGAAGTCGATGTCGTCGTAGCCCACCATCGCCAGGTCGTCGGGCACCCGCAGGCGCAGGCTGACGCACGTCTGGAGCAACCCGAGTGCCAGCAGGTCGTTCGCGCAGAACGCCGCCGTCGGGCGCAGTGACGACGGCAGCCCGGCCAGGCGCTGCCCCGCCGTCCGGCCCTCGGCCACGGTCAGCGCCGACGTCGTCAGGTCGACCAGGTTCTCCGGCCCCAGCCCGGCCTCCGCCAGCGCCCGCAACGCGCCCTCGCGCCGGTCGCGCACCTGCCCGAGCGTGTCGGGGCCGCCGATGAACGCCACCCGCCGATGTCCCAGCTCCAGCAGGTGCTGCACCGCGAGCCGCCCGCCCAGCACGTCGTCCACCGCCACCGAGCAGTGGTCGCCCGGCTGCCCGGTGCGGTCGACGATCACCAGCGGGATCCCGTGCGCCGCCGTCTCGGCCAGCACCGGTGAGCCCGGATCGACCGGCGTGATCAGGATTCCCTGCACCCGCTGCTGTTCCAGCCGGCTCAGGTAGTCGCGCTCGCGCTCGGCCCGGTTCGCGCTGTTGCACAGGAACAACGACAGGCCGGCCTCGTCCGCCGCGTCCTCCACGCCCTCGGCCACGTCGGTGAAGAACGGGTTGCTCCCGTCGAGCATCACGTAGGCCAGGATCCGGCTGCGGCCCGCCCGCAGCTGCCGCGCCGTCTCGTTGCGCACGAACTTCAGCTCGGCCATCGCCGCCTCGACCTTCGCGCGCGTGCGCGGGCTGACGCGATCGGGCCGGTTCAGCACGTTGGACACGGTCCCCAGTGACACGCCCGCCGCCGCCGCGACGTCCTTGATCCCCGCCGCCCGGGGCTCTCCCGCGGCGGCCCCCTCCGTGGTCGTGCGCGTCACGTGACTCCTCCGGTTGAAACGTGTAACAAGCGCCGATGTTATCGGATCGCGACCGAAAAAACCTCGCTGAACTGGGCTGGAAACTTGTCGTTGACTTCGTGATCCAGCGCATAGTAGCGTCAGCGCGCCAGGTTTGTGAAACCTTTCATTTCGGAGGTCGCGATGGTGCGGCAGGACCCGGGCGCTGTGCCCTTGCTGGAGGTCCGCGGCGTCACGAAGTCGTTCGGCGCGGTGGCCGCCGTGCAGGGGGTGTCGTTCCCCCTCCACTCCGGCGAGGCCCACGCACTGGTGGGCGAGAACGGCGCGGGCAAGTCGACCATCGTCAAGATGCTCGCCGGGGTCCACCGCCCGGACACCGGAACGCTGCTGGTCGACGGGCAGCCCGTCGAGTTCTCCTCGCCGGCCGACGCCAAGGCCGCCGGCATCGCGGTGATCTACCAGGAACCCACGCTGTTCCCCGACCTCACGGTCGAGGAGAACATCGTGATGGGCCGCCACCCGCGCAAGCGGCTGGGCATGATCGACCGCGGCGCCATCCGGGCCGAGGCGGAGAAGCTGTTCGCCCGCCTGGGCGTGCGGATCGACCCGGGCCGCCCGGCGCGTGGCCTGTCGATCGCCGACCAGCAGATCGTCGAGATCGCCAAGGCCCTCTCGGCCGACGCGCGCGTGCTGATCATGGACGAGCCGACCGCGGCGCTGTCGCTGGTCGAGGTCGAGCGCCTGTTCTCGGTGGCGCGCAACCTGCGCGACGAGGGCGCGGCGATCATGTTCATCTCGCACCGCTTCGAGGAGATCACCGAGCTGTGCCAGCGCGTGACGATCATGCGCGACGGCAAGCACGTCTCCACCGATCCGATGGCCGGCCTGACCGTGGACGAGATGGTCCGCCGCATGGTCGGCCGCGAGCTGGACGCGTTGTTCCCCAGGCAGGACGTCACCCCGGGCGAGGTCGTGCTCGAAGTGGACGGTCTCACCCGGGAAGGCGTGTTCCGCGACGTCTCGTTCCAGGTCCGGGCCGGCGAGATCGTCGCATTCGCCGGCCTGGTCGGCAGTGGACGGTCCGAAGTGGTCCAGGCCGTGTTCGGAGTGGACGACCGCGATGCGGGAACCGTGAAGCTGCGCGGGAAGAAGCTCAAGCCGGGCTCGCCGCGCGCCGCAATGGCCGCGGGCATGGCCCTGGTGCCGGAGGACCGGCGTCAGCAGGGCCTGGTCATGGACCTGTCCATCGAGCGGAACGTGACCCTGCCGCGCTCGGGCGCGCTGGCGAAGCTGGGTTTCCTGTTCGGCGGCAGCGAGCGCAAGGAGGCGCTGCGCTGGACCGGGCGCCTCCAGACCAAGTACGGCCGCCTCGGCGACGCCGTGGGCACGTTGTCCGGCGGCAACCAGCAGAAGGTCGTGCTGGCCAAGTGGCTGTCGATGGCGCCGAGCGTCCTGATCGTCGACGAGCCCACGCGCGGCATCGACGTCGGCACGAAGGCCGAGGTGCACCGGCTGATGTCGTCCCTGGCCGCGGAGGGCGTCGCCGTGATCATGGTGTCCTCCGAGCTGCCCGAGGTGCTCGGCATGGCCGACCGCGTGCTGGTGATGCGTGAGGGCCGGATCGTCGCGGAGATCGGCCGCGACGACGCGAGTGAGGACTCGGTGATGTTCGCGGCGATGGGTCAGGGAGCGGCGGCGTGAACGCGACGAAGGTGATGTCTCCCAAGATGAGCGGGCCGGCGCCCGCAGCCCGCAGGTTCTCCCTCGGCGGCCTGTTCCGGGCACGCGAAGCCGGGATCGTCCTCGCGCTGGTCGCGCTGGTCGCGTTCACGGCGACGCAGAACGCGCGCTTCCTGTCCGCGCAGAGCATCCGCGACATCCTGCTCGGCACCGCGATCCTGGCCGTCCTCGCGGTCGGCCAGGCGACGGTGATGATCACCCGCAACATCGACCTGTCGGTGGGCTCGGTGCTCGGCCTGTCCGCGTTCGCGGTCGGCTCGCTGCTGCAGGACAACCAGGGCATGCCGGTGATCGTCGCGCTGGTCGCCGGTCTCGCCGTCGGCGCGGCGTGCGGCCTGGTCAACGGGGTGCTGGTCCGGTTCGGCCAGGTGCCCGCGCTGGTGGTCACCCTCGGCACGCTCTACGCCTTCCGCGGCGCGGCCTACTTCTGGGCCGGTGGCGAGCAGATCAACGCCGACGAGCTGCCCGGCCACTTCCTGCGGTTCGGCAACTCCTCGATCCTGGGCATCCCGTGGCTGGTGCTGATCGCGGTGATCGTGCTGGTCGTCGCCGGGGTCGTGCTGCGCAACTACCGCGCCGGCCGCGAGCTGTACGCGATGGGGTCCAGCCCGCAGGCCGCCGAGCTGGCCGGGATCAAGGTCGGCCGCAACACGATCGCCGCGTTCCTGGTGAGCGGCGCGCTCGCGGGAGTGGCCGGGGTGCTGTTCGCCGCACGGTTCGGCACGATCGATGCGGCCGCGGGCAACGGTTACGAGCTGAACGTGGTCGCCGCCGCGGTGGTCGGCGGGGTCGCGGTGTTCGGCGGCAGCGGCACCGTGTGGGGCGCGGGCCTGGGCGCCTTGCTGCTCACCGTCATCGGCAGCTCACTCGCCGTCCTCGACATCAACCAGTTCTGGCAGCAGGCCATCGTCGGCGCGCTGATCCTGCTCGCGATCGGCGCCGACCGGCTGATCGCCGTCCGGGTCGCCAAGTCACTGAAGAAGAGGGATTCCCATGTCTGACAAGCGGCCGGCCTGGCTGTCCCGCCTGGCGAGCTGGGACGCCGCCGTCATCGTGATCACGGTGCTGGTGCTGCTCATCGCCTCCGGGGCGGTGGAGAACTTCGGCAGCAGCCGCAACTTCACCTTCCTGCTGCTGGACCTGCTGCCGATCGCGCTGATCGCGCTGCCGATGACGCTGGTGATCGTGACCGGCGAGATCGACCTGTCGGTGGCGAGCACGCTCGGCCTCACCTCGGCCGTGATGGGCGACCTGTGGAACCGCGGCCTGCCCATCGAGACGATCATCCCGCTGTGCCTGGTGCTCGGCGCGGTGCTGGGCGCGCTCAACGGGTTCTTCGTGACCGTGCTGAAGCTGCCGTCGCTGGCGGTCACCATCGGCACGCTGGCGCTCTACCGCGGCCTGGCGTTCGTGGTGCTCGGCGACGGGGCGGTGGCGGACTTCCCGCGCGCCTACACCTCGTGGGTGACCGGGACGATCGGCGGCGGCCCGGTGCCGAACATGCTGATCCCGCTCGTGGTGCTGGCCGTGGTGTTCGGCCTGGTGCTGCACGCGACCCCGGTCGGCCGGTCGGTGTTCGCCGCCGGTGCCGGTGAGCAGGCGGCGCGCTTCGCCGGCATCCGCGTGGGACGGCTGAAGTTCTGGCTCTACGTGGTCAGCGGCTTGGTCGCCGGCCTGGCCGGGGTGCTGTGGACGCTGCGGTACTCCAGTGCCCGCGCCGACAACGGCCTGGGCATGGAACTGGCCGTCGTGGCGGCGGTCCTGCTCGGCGGTGTCTCGATCTTCGGTGGCAAGGGCACCCTGCCGGGGGTGCTCGCCGGGGTGGTCCTGCTGGCCACGCTGCAGAACGCGCTGCGGCTGCAGGACGTGTCGAACGAGGCGCTCAACATCGTCACCGGGGTGCTGCTGATCATCTCGGTGCTCCTGCCCAACATCGTCATCCGCTTCCGGGCTGCGCTGCGGCGCCGGGCGACCACATAGAAAGGCGAAAACGCCCCATGAAGAGACGACTCCTCGCCGGTGCGGTGTCGGCAGCCCTCGTGCTGACGGTGGCCGCGTGCGGTGGCACGACGAAGAACGACAGCAGCTCCGCCGGTGCCGGTGGCGCCCAGCCGACCGCGCAGGCCGACCCGAACGCCCCCACCAAGGAGGGCGTGAAGATGGCCTTCCTGCCCAAGCAGCTCAACAACCCGTACTCGGACATCGAGGTCGGCGGCGGCAAGACCGCCCTGGACGAGCTGAAGGGCGAGTACAAGCTGGTCGGCCCGAACGACGCCAGCGCCTCCTCGCAGGTCAGCTACATCAACACGCTGATCCAGCAGCAGCAGGACGTGATCGGCATCGCCGCGAACGACCCGAACGCGGTGTGCCCGTCGCTGAACCAGGCCCGCAGCTCCGGCATCAAGGTCGTGGCGTTCGACTCCGACGCGGCCAAGGACTGCCGCGACGTGTTCATCAACCAGGCCACCACGCAGGGCATCGGCGAGCAGCTGGCGAAGATGGCGAGCGAGCTGGCCGGCGGCTCGGGTGAGATCGCCATCCTGTCCGCGACCCCGAACGCCACCAACCAGAACGCCTGGATCGAGGTGTTCAAGCAGCAGCTGGCCAAGCCCGAGTACGCGAACCTGAAGCTGGTGAAGGTCGCCTACGGCAACGACGACGACCAGAAGTCGTTCCAGGAGGCCCAGGGCCTGCTGCAGTCGTACCCGAACCTGAAGGCCATCGTCGCGCCGACCACCGTCGGCATCGCCGCGGCCGCGCGCTACATCAGCTCGTCGGCCTACAAGGGCAAGGTCGCGGTGACCGGCCTGGGCACGCCGAACCAGATGCGCGAGTACGTCAAGGACGGCACGGTCACGAAGTTCGCGCTGTGGAACCCGGCCGACATCGGTTACCTGGCCGCCTACGCGGGTGTCGCGCTCGCCTCCGGCCAGATCACCGGTGCCCAGGGCCAGACGTTCAAGGCGGGCAAGCTCGGTGAGTACACCATCGGGGCGGACGGCGAGATCGTCCTCGGCCCGCCGACGGTGTTCGACGCGAGCAACATCGACCAGTACAACTTCTGATGCTCCCCGGCCGGGCCGCACCGGCGGCCCGGCCGGGTCTCCACCAAGGACGAACTGTGGCCCGATACTGCTTCTGCCTGCAGGTGAAACCCGAGCGGATGGCCGAGTACGCGCAGCGGCACCGCGCGGTGTGGCCGGAGATGCGGCAGGCGCTGACCGACACCGGATGGCGCAACTATTCGCTGTTCCTCCGCGACGACGGCCTGCTGATCGGCTACGTCGAGGCCGACGACCTGGACACCGCGCGGGCGGCGATGGCCCGCACCGAGGTCAACGCCCGCTGGCAGGCCGAGATGGCCGAGTTCTTCACCGGCCTGGAAGGGCGCGGCCCCGACGAGGGGTTCCAGTTGCTCACCGAGGTCTTCCACCTGGAAGGAAAGTGATCCCGTTGTCCGACCTGACCGCCGTGAAAGAAGCCCTGCGGGCTCAGCGGATCGAAACGCCTTCGTGGGCCTATGCCAACTCCGGCACGCGGTTCAAGGTGTTCCCGCAGCCCGGGGTGCCGCGGACGCCGGAGGAGAAGATCGCCGACGCGGCGAAGGTGCACGAGCTGACCGGCATCGCGCCGAGCGTGGCCCTGCACATCCCGTGGGACCGGGTCGACGACTACGGCGCTCTCGCCAAGTACGCGCGCGACCTCGGGATCGAGATCGGCGCCATCAACACCAACGTCTTCCAGGACGAGGACTACAAGCTCGGCTCGGTCACCAACCCCGACCCGCGGATCCGCCGCAAGGCCACCGATCACCTGCTCGAGGCGATCGACATCATGGACCCCACGGGCAGCAAGGACCTGAAGTTCTGGTTCTCCGACGGCATCAACTACCCGGGCCAGGACGATCTGCGCACCCGCCAGGACCGGCTGGCCGCTGCCCTGCGCGAGGCGTACGACCGGCTCGGCGACGACCAGCGGATCCTGCTGGAGTACAAGCTGTTCGAGCCCGCGTTCTACGCCACCGACGTGCCGGACTGGGGCACCTCGTACGCGCACTGCGTCGAGCTCGGTCCTAAAGCGACGGTGTGCATCGACACCGGCCACCACGCGCCGGGCACCAACATCGAGTTCATCGTCGCGTTCCTGCTGCGGCAGGGCAAGCTCGGCGCGTTCGACTTCAACTCGCGCTTCTACGCCGACGACGACCTGATGGCCGGCGCCGCCGACCCGTTCCAGCTCTTCCGCATCATGTGGGAGATCGTGCGCGCCGACGCGCTGGACCCGTCCTACGGCATCAACTTCATGCTCGACCAGTGCCACAACATCGAGGCGAAGATCCCGGCGATCATCCGCTCGGTGCTCAACGTGCAGGAGGCCACCGCGAAGGCCCTGCTGGTCGACAAGGCGGCCCTGTTCGCCGCGCAGCAGGCCGGGGACGTGCTCGGCGCCAACGCCGTGCTGATGGACGCCTACAACACCGACGTGCGGCCGCTGCTGGCCGAGCTGCGCGAGGAGTCCGGGCTGGACCCGGACCCGATCGCCGCCTACCACCGCAGCGGTTACCAGGACAAGATCGTCGCCGAACGAGCCGACGGCCGGCAGGCCGGTTGGGGAGCCTGAACCACCATGACGAACAATCCCGCCGCCGAACTCATCCAGCGCAGCAACGCCCTGGGCGCCGACCCGCGCAACACCAACTACGCCGGGGGCAACACCTCGGCCAAGGGCAACGAGACCGACCCGGTCACCGGGCAGCCGACGGAACTGTTGTGGGTCAAGGGTTCCGGGGGTGACCTGGGCACGCTGACCGAGGCCGGGCTGGCCGTGCTGCGGCTGGACCGCCTGCGCGCCCTGGTCGACGTGTACCCGGGGGTCGAGCGCGAGGACGAGATGGTCGCCGCGTTCGACTACTGCCTGCACGGCCGCGGCGGCGCCGCGCCGTCGATCGACACCGCGATGCACGGCCTGGTCGAGGCCACCCACGTGGACCACCTGCACCCGGACTCGGGCATCGCGCTGGCCACCGCCGCCGTCGGCCCGGCGCTGACCAAGGAGTGCTTCGGCGACCGCGTGGTGTGGGTCGACTGGCGCCGCCCCGGGTTCCAGCTGGGCCTGGACATCGCCGCGGTCAAGAAGGCCAACCCGCAGGCGATCGGCGTGATCCTGGGCGGGCACGGCATCACCGCCTGGGGCGAGACGTCCGAGGAGTGCCAGAAGAACTCCTTGGAGATCATCCGGACCGCGGAGAAGTTCCTCGCCGAGCGCGGCAGCGCCGAGCCGTTCGGCGCGGTCGTGCCCGGGTTCGAGCCGCTGCCGGAGGCGGAGCGGCATGCCAGGGCCGCCGCACTCGCGCCGGTGATCCGCGGGCTGGCCTCGACCGACCAGCGCCAGGTCGGGCACTACACCGACAGCGACGTGGTGCTGGAGTTCCTGTCCCGGGAGAAGCTGCAGCCGCTGGCCGCGCTCGGCACGTCCTGCCCGGACCACTTCCTGCGCACCAAGGTCCGCCCGCTCGTGGTCGACCTGCCCGCGACCGCACCGCTGGAGGATGTCGTCGCGCGGCTGAAGGAACTGCACGAGGCCTACCGCGCGGATTACCGCGCCTACTACGAGCGGCACGCCACCCCGGACAGCCCGGCGATGCGCGGCGCCGACCCGGCGATCGTGCTCGTCCCGGGTGTCGGCATGTTCTCCTTCGGCAAGGACAAGCAGACCGCGCGCGTGGCCGGCGAGTTCTACGTCAACGCCATCAACGTGATGCGCGGCGCCGAGGCGGTCTCCCGCTACGCGCCGATTCCGGAGAGCGAGAAGTTCCGCATCGAGTACTGGGCGCTGGAGGAGGCCAAGCTCCAGCGCATGCCCAAGCCGAAGCCCCTCGCGGGCCGCGTCGCGCTGGTGACCGGCGCCGGTTCGGGCATCGGCCGGGCCATCGCCGAGCGGCTGGCCGCCGAGGGCGCCTGTGTCGCGATCGCCGACCTCAACGCGGACGCGGCCGAGGAGGTCGCCCGCGGCATCGGCAACACCGACAAGGCGGTTTCCGTGGTCGCGAACGTCGTCGATGCCGAGGCGGTCGCAGCCGCGGTGGACGCGACGGTGCTGGCGTTCGGCGGCATCGACCTGGTCGTCAACAACGCCGGCCTGTCGATCTCCAAGCCGCTGCTGGAGACCACCGAGAAGGACTGGGACCTGCAGCACGACGTGATGGCGAAGGGCTCGTTCCTGGTCTCCCAGGCCGCGGCGAAGGCGATGATCGCGCAGGGCCTCGGCGGGGACATCGTCTACATCTCGTCGAAGAACTCGGTGTTCGCCGGCCCGAACAACGTCGCCTACGGCGCGGCCAAGGCCGACCAGGCGCACCAGGTCCGGCTGCTGGCCGCCGAACTGGGCGAGCACGGCATCCGCGTCAACGGCGTCAACCCCGACGGTGTGGTGCGGGGTTCGGGCATCTTCGCCGGGGGCTGGGGCGCGCAGCGCGCCGCGGTCTACGGGGTGCCGGAGGAGGACCTGGGCAAGTTCTACGCCCAGCGCACCATCCTCAAGCGCGAGGTGCTGCCCGAGCACGTCGCCGCGGCGGTGTTCGCGCTCACCGGCGGCGACCTGACGCACACGACCGGCCTGCACGTGCCCGTGGACGCGGGTGTCGCGGCCGCTTTCCTCCGCTGACGCAGGAAGGACACATTCTGATGACCCTCGAGCGGATCACCCCGCGGCGCACGCGCGTCGGCCTCGTCGCCGGCGGGCTGGGCGCGTACTGGCCGCAGTTCCCGGAGCTGCTGCCGCAATTGCAGGCCTCCGCACGGCGCGTGGCCGAGCGTCTGTCCGCTTTGGACTGCGAGGTGGTGGACGCCGGGTTCGTCTCGGACGAGCGGGAGGGCGCGGCCGCGGCGGAGAAGCTGCGGGTCGCCGACTGCGACCTGATCATCGGCTTCCTCACCACCTACCTCACCTCGAGCATGCTCGCGCCGGTCGCGCAGCGCAGCGGCTCGCCGGTGCTGCTGCTCAACCTGCAGCCCACCGAGGCGATGGACCACGCGAACTTCGACACCGGGGCCTGGCTCGCCTACTGCGGCGCCTGCCCGCTGCCGGAGATGGCCAACGCGTTCCGCCGCGTGGGCGTCGAGTTCCGCTCGGTGTCCGGGTATCTGGAGGACGAGCGGGCCTGGACCCGCGTCGAGCGCTGGATCAAGGCCGCCGGGGTGCGCGCCGCGTTCCGGCACGGGCGGCACGGCCTGCTCGGCCACCTCTACCCGGGCATGATGGACGTCGCCACCGACCCGACCCTGGTGACCGCGCAGTTCGGCGGGCACGTGGAGATCCTGGAGATCGACGACCTGCGGGTGCGGGTCGAGAAGGTCACCGACGACGAGACCAAGGCGCGGATGGACCTCGCGAAGGAGATCTTCGAGCTGGACGACTCGGTCGTCGAGGAGGACTTCGCGTGGGGCGCCCGCGTCTCGGTGGCGCTGGACCGGCTGGTCGAGGACTTCTCCCTGGACACGCTGGCCTACTACCACCGCGGCCTGGACGGGGAGACCCACGAGCGGGTCGGCGCCGGGTTCATCCTCGGCGCGTCGCTGCTGACCGCCCGCGGCATCCCGGCGGCCGGGGAGTTCGAGCTGCGCAACTCGCTGGCGATGCTGGTGATGGACCGGCTCGGCGCGGGCGGTTCGTTCACCGAGCTGCAGGCGCTGAACTTCCGGGACAACGTGGTCGAAATGGGCCACGACGGCCCCGCGCACCTGGCGATCAGCGCGCGACGGCCGCTGCTGCGCGGGCTCGGCGTCTACCACGGCAAGCGCGGCTGGGGCGTGTCCGTCGAGTTCGACGTCAAGCACGGTCCGGTCACCCTGCTCGGCCTCGGCCAGGAACGGGACGGGCGGTTCACGCTCGTCGCGTCCGAGGGCGAGGTGGTGCCCGGGCCGCTGCTGGAGATCGGCAACACCACCTCCCGGGTGGACTTCGGCGGCAACCCGGGGGAGTGGACCGACGCGTGGTCGGCCGCCGGGGTGAACCACCACTGGGCGCTGGGCACCGGGCACCGCGTGCCGGAACTCGAAGCCGTGGCCGACCTGCTCGGCCTCGAACTGCGCCTGGTGCGGGTGTGATGCGCCTGGCGGCCGCCGACCTGGGCGCCTCCAGCGGGCGTGTCATGGCCGGGACGGTGGGGCCGGGCGTGCTCGCGGTCGAGGAGGTGCACCGGTTCCCCAACGGGGGCGTCCGGGTCGCCCGAGCGGGTGGATCGACCCTGTACTGGGACATCCTCGGCCTGTACCGGGAGCTGCTGACCGGCGTGCGGGCCGCGCACAAGGCCGGTGCGCTGGACGGTCTCGGCATAGACTCCTGGGCCGTGGACTACGGGTTGCTCGACGCCTCCGGGGCGCTGCTGGGCAACCCGGTCAACTACCGCGACGCCCGCACCGAAGGCGTGGCCGAGCGGGTGCTGGAGACGGTTCCGGCGCGCGAGCTGTTCGACGTCACCGGCCTGCAGCAGCTGCCGTTCAACACGCTCTACCAGCTGCTGGCCGAGCGTGATCTGAGCGCGGCCGAGACCCTGCTGCTCATCCCGGACCTGCTGAACTACTGGCTGACCGGGGTGCGCGGCGCCGAACGCACCAACGCCTCCACCACGCAGCTCTACGACGTGCGGTCGCGGGAGTGGGCGGTGGGCCTGGCGGAGCGGCTGGGCATCCCGGCCCGGTTGTTGCCGCTGCTGCGCGACCAGGGCACCGTGGTCGGCACGCTGCTGCCGGACCTGGCCGCCGAGCTGGCGTTGCCGGAGCTGCCGGTGGTCGCCGTCGGATCGCACGACACCGCCTCCGCCGTGGTGGGCGTGCCGGCCGAGCCGGGCACGAACTTCGCCTACATCTCGTCGGGCACCTGGTCGCTGGTCGGGCTGGAACTCGGCGAACCGGAGCTGGGCGACGCGGCGCTGGCGGCCAACTTCACCAACGAGGGCGGCGTCGACGGCACGATCCGGTTCCTGCGCAACGTGATGGGCCTGTGGGTGCTGTCCGAGTCGCTGCGGACCTGGGACGCGCAGGGCACGCCGGTGTCGCTGCCGTCGGTGCTGGCGCAGGCCGCGGAGGTGCCCGCGCTGTCGGCGGTCGTGGACATCGACGCGCCGGTCTTCCTGCCGCCGGGGGACATGCCATCCCGGATCCGGCAGGCCTGCGCCGAAACCGGTCAGCGCGTGCCGGAGACGCCCGGCGAGATCGTGCGGTGCGTGCTGGACAGCCTCGCGCTGGCCTATCGTCGGACCGTGCGCCAGGCATCGGAGCTGACCGGCAGGCCGGTCGACGTCGTGCACGTGGTCGGCGGCGGGGTGCGCAACGAGCTGCTGTGCCAGCTCACCGCGGACGCCTGCGGCGTGCCGGTGCTGGCCGGGCCGGTCGAGGCCGCCGCGCTGGGCAACGTGCTCGTGCAGGCCCGGGCGCTGGGCGCGGACCTGCCGGACCTCGCCGCGATGCGGGCGCTGATCCGGGACACGCACGAGCTGCGCCGCTACGAACCGTCCGGCCGCGAGGCCGACTGGGCGCGGGCGGCCGCGCGGATCGATCCGAGGGTGGTGGCATGAAGGTCGCCGTGCAGGTCACCTGCATCAACGACGCGATGTTCCCGGACACCGGCAAGGCGGTGTTCACGCTGCTGCGGCGGCTCGGCGTGGCGGCGGAGTTCCCGGCCGCGCAGACCTGCTGCGCGCAGCCCATGGTCAACACCGGCTACCTGGACGAGGCCGTGCCGGTGGTGCGCAACTTCGTCGGCGCGTTCGCCGGCTACGACGCGATCGTGACCCCGTCCGGGTCGTGCGCGGGCTCGGTGCGCCACCAGCACTCGATCGTGGCGCGCCGCAGCGGGGACGAGCGGTTGCAGGAGGTGGTCGCGGAGACCTCGCCGAAGGTGTACGAGCTGACCGAGTTCCTGGTCGACGTGCTCGGCGTGACCGACGTGGGCGCGTACTTCCCGCACCGCGTCACCTACCACCCGACCTGCCACTCGCTGCGGATGCTGGGCGTCGGCGACCGGCCGCTGCGGTTGCTGCGCGAGGTGCGCGGGCTCGACCTGGTGGAGCTGCCCGCCGCGAACGAATGCTGCGGCTTCGGCGGCACGTTCGCGGTGAAGAACGCCGAGACCTCGACCGCGATGGGCGCGGACAAGGCGCGGCACGTGCTGGACACCGGCGCCGAGGTGCTGGTGGCCGGGGACAACTCGTGCCTGCTGCACATCGGCGGGCTGCTGTCGCGGCAGCGCACCGGCGTGCGGGTGATGCACCTGGCCGAGGTGCTGGCGGGAACGGAGGATCGCTCGTGAGCGCCACTTTCGTGGGAATGCCCGCCTTTCCGAAGGCGGCGCGGGAGGCGTTGTCGGACACGCAGTTGCGCCGCAACCTCGCGCACGCCACCGGCACGATCCGCGCCAAGCGCGCGGCGGTCGTCGGCGAGGTCGGCGAGTGGGAGGAGCTGCGGCTGGCCGGCGCGGCGATCAAGGACAACACGCTGCGCCACCTCGACGAGCACCTGCTGACGCTGGAGAAGGCGCTGACCGGCCGCGGCGCCACCGTGCACTGGGCGCGGGACGCGGCCGAGGCGTGCGAGATCGTCGCGTCCATCGCGCGACAGCACGCCGTCGACGAGGTCGTCAAGGTCAAGTCGATGGCGACGCAGGAGATCGGTCTCAACGAAGCGCTCGCCGCGCAGGGGATCACCGCGTGGGAGACCGACCTGGCCGAGCTGATCGTGCAGCTCGGCGACGACCTGCCCTCGCACATCCTGGTGCCCGCGATCCACCGCAACCGCGCGGAAATCCGGGAAATCTTCCGGGACAAGATGGCCGCCGCCGGGCGCCCGGCACCCGACGACCTGTCGGACCGGCCGGCGGAGCTGGCGGGTGCGGCGCGGCTGCACCTGCGGGAGAAGTTCCTGCGGGCGCGCATGGCCGTGTCGGGTGCCAACTTCGCGGTCGCCGAGACCGGGACGCTGGTCGTGGTCGAGTCCGAGGGCAACGGCCGGATGTGCCTGACGCTGCCCGAGGTGCTGGTGTCGGTGGTCGGGATCGAGAAGATCGTGCCGACCTGGTCCGATCTGGACGTGTTCCTGCAGCTGCTGCCGCGGTCGAGCACGGGGGAGCGGATGAACCCCTACACCTCGACCTGGTCGGGCGCGACCGAGGGCCAGGAGATGCACGTGGTGCTGCTGGACAACGGCCGCACCCGTGCGCTGGCCGACGAGGTGGGGCGGCAGGCGCTGCGTTGCATCCGGTGCTCGGCCTGCCTGAACGTGTGCCCGGTCTACGAGCGCACCGGCGGACACGCCTACGGCTCGGTGTACCCGGGTCCGATCGGGGCGATCCTGAACCCGCTGCTGCGCGGTACCGGTGTGGACGAGCAGATCGATTCGCTGCCGTACGCCTCCAGCCTGTGCGGCGCGTGCTTCGAGGCGTGCCCGGTGCGGATCGACATCCCCGAGGTGCTGGTGCACCTGCGGTCCACAGTGGTCGACGCGCACCGGTCGTCGCCGAAGGCCGAGGCGGTGGCGATGAAGTCGGCGTCCTGGGTGCTCGCCGACGCGCGGCGCCTGGGCTGGGCCGAGTTTGGTCTCGGCGTCGCGGGCCGGGCGCTGAACCGGTTGGGGCGCAAGGTGATGCCCGGCGGGCGGCGCGCCCTGGGACGGCTGCCGTGGCCGGGTTCGCTGTGGAGCAACGCGCGGGACGTGCCGGCGCCGCCGGTGGAGTCGTTCCGGTCGTGGTGGCGGCGGGAGGGACGGCGATGAGCGCGCGCGAGGAAATCCTGGGCCGGGTGCGGTCCGCGCTGGCTTCGGCGGACCCGTCGGAGGCTCCGGTGCCCCGCGGCTACCGGTCGGCGGTGCCGTCAGGTGATGTGGTGGAACTGTTCGCCGAGCGGCTGGTGGACTACCGCGCCGAGCTGACGCGGTGCACTGTGGACACTCTGCCCGCGGCGCTGTCGTCGGCGCTGGGTGACGCGGAAGCGGTGCTGGTGCCGGACGGTTTCCCGTGGGAGGTGCCCGGTGCGGTGCCGGACACCGGGCAGTCCGCGGCGGAGCTGGACCGGCTGGACGCGGTGGTGACCCTGGCGGCGCTGGCGATCGCGACCACCGGCACGATCGTGCTGGACCACGGGCCGGGACAGGGGCGCCGCGCGGTGAGCCTGGTGCCCGACCGGCACGTGTGCGTGCTGCGGACCGACCAGATCGTGCCCGGCGTGCCCCAGGCTGTGGCCGCGTTGTCCCCGGACCGGCCGCAAACCTGGATCAGCGGCCCCAGCGCGACGAGCGACATCGAGCTGAACCGGGTCGAGGGCGTGCACGGGCCGCGGACGCTGCACGTGTTGCTGGTGTCGCCGTGACGACCGCGCAGCGCCCCGCCACGCTGCCCCAGGCGGATCTGGAGTTGCTGGAACTGCTCGCCGACGGCCTCCCGCTGGACGCCATCGCGCGCCGCCTGGACCTGTCGGAACGCACCGTCCGCCGACGGCTGCGTGCCCTCTGCGACCGGCTGGGCTTCGTGGCGCCGATCCAGGCGGTGGTGTGGGCCGCCCGGCGGGGCCTGCTGTGAGTTCCCCGCCGGGCGGGCCCGCTAGCTGACCATCCGGAGTTCGAGCAGCCAGCCGGGGCTGTCGAAGCTGCACCGGTAGTCGACGACGGCGCCGACGCCGATCATGTCCCGGCCCTGCTGCCGGCACTTTTCGTAGGTGGCGTAGACCTTCCACGGAACCCACACGTCCTGGGTCGTCACCGTCCCGGTGTCCGTGGGTGCGGGACTCGCGCCCGCCAGCGCCGTGGTCGCCGTCCAGCCGGTGAACGTCAGCGCGGCCGCCAGCGCCGACACCGTGGCCAGCCGTGTCAAGCTTCGTTGCATGATGAGCCTCCCAGTGGTGAAGGATTCATCGTCGCCCACCGGCTTGGCATGCCCCTGACGCGAACCGGAGCGCGCACGCAGGACGAACCCGTCCCCGCTACTGTTCCGCTACGGGGCGGCGGATCAGTGCGGGTGGCCGGGAATGGCCCGGTTGACCTGGTTTTCGGTGCCGGGCTCGACGATGACGAACTGGCCCATCATCCCGGAGTCCTCGTGCCGCAGGATGTGGCAGTGGTACATGTACGGCGACGTGGGATCGGTGAACTTCCCGAACTGGACCGCGAGCCGGACGACGCTCTTGCCGGGCACGTAGACGGTGTCCTTGTACCCGGTGGCGTAGGACGGCGGCGGGGCGCCGTCGGTGTCGAGGATCTGGAACGCGACCTCGTGGATGTGGAAGTTGTGCGAGTAGACGTTGTTCTCGATCTCCCAGATCTCGACGGCACCGGCCGGCACGACCTCGTCGATCCGGGTCAGGTCCATCTCCTTGCCGTTGATGGCGTCGTGGCCGTTGAGCGTGAACCGCCGCACGGTGGCGCCGGGCGGGGGAGTGACGGGGGCAGCTCGGTGAGCCGCGCGGGCAGTTCGGGTGACGGCGTGAGCCGTCCGGCGGCGACGATCTTCAGCACGTCGAAGTCGCCCGCGCCGATGTCGACACCGTTGTCGGTGTTGCGCAGCACGACCTGCTCGCCCGGCGCGAACGCGACGACGATCTCCGCGCGCTCACCGGGGGTGAGGGAGAACTGCTCGACCTCGACGGGAGCGCCGAGCAGCCCGCCGTCGGTGGCGACGACGTGGAAGCGGCGCCGGTCGCCGAAGCCGAGGGTGTACATGCGGGCGTTGGAGCCGTTGAGCACGCGGAACCGGACCCGCTCGGTGGTCACCTGCAGCACGGGACCGTAGGTGCCGTTCACCAGGACGTGGTCCCCCAGGATCCCGAACGTGCCGTCGAGCGGGTCACCGTCGAAGGAGCCGTCTTCGGCGAAGTTCTTGTCCTGCAGGATCAGCGGGATGTCGTCCACCCCGTAGTCCGAGGGCAGCCCGGGATCGGTCTCGTCGTCGACGATGAACATGCCGGCCAGCCCGCGGTAGACGTGCCGCGCGGTGGCGCCGTGCGGGTGCGGGTGGTACCAGGACGTGGCCGCGGGCTGGTCGATGGTCCACCGCGGGGACCAGAGCGCGCCCGGCTCGATGGGCTGGTGCGGCCCGCCGTCCATGGCGGCGGGCAGGCGCATGCCGTGCCAGTGCACCGTGCTGGTCTCGGGAAGCTCGTTGCGGACCGCCATCTGGACGACGTCGCCGCGCGCGGCGCGCAGGGTCGGTCCGAGGAACGTGCCGTTGAAGCCCCAGGTCGGCGTCTGTTTGCCGGGCAGGATCTGCGTCGTGCCGGTCCGCATCGCGAGGTCGAACCGGCGCACGCCACCGGCGCCAGCCTCCGGCCGCAGCAGCGGCGGTATCCGCAGCGGGGTGCCGAAGTCCGAGGGGGTGGCCGGGGCCGGGCCCGGGTCCGACCGCAGGCCACCGTCAGCCCGGACAGCACCGACAATCCGAGGAAAGCACGTCTTCTCACGCCCGAAAACCTACGGCCTGGGCGGAGATCCCCCGCGTGAGGGGCCGCGGGTGGCCGAAATCGGACACCGATCTTGTTCCGAACGTGAAGTCCACGTAACGTTCCCTCAGGTTTTGAAACGATTCACCGTCGAATCAGCGGCCGTTTCCCCACCGGCCGAGGAGGAGCAGCACCGATGCGCTCTCGTTCTCGTCTCCGCAGAATCCTGATCCCGGTCACCGTCGCCGCGGCGCTGGTGACCGGGCTCGCCCCGCCGGGCGTCGCGCAGGGCGGGCTCGTCTCCGTCACCGGCCTGCGCACCGCGCACCAGGACCGTCCACTGGGGACGGACGACACCGCGCCCGTCCTGTCCTGGCAGAACACCGCGCACGCACGCCAGCGCGAGCAGTCCGCCTACCAGATCCAGGCCGCCACCTCACCCGAAGCCCTCGGCCGGGGCCGCGCCGACCTGTGGGACACCGGCCGCGTCGCGAGCGCCGACGTCGAAGCCACCTACGCCGGCAAGACCCTCACCAGCCGTCAGCGCGTGTACTGGCGCGTGCGCACCTGGTCCGGCCCCGCGCCCTCGGCGTGGAGCGAGCCGACCTGGTTCGAAACCGGCCTCATCGACCGGGGAGACTGGACGGCCGGCTGGGTCACCAACCACGACTGGCAGCTGAGCCGCAAGCCCGCGCAGCCGGTGGTCGTCACCCTGCCGGGGCGGACCGCGCGGTACGTTCGCCTCGACGTCACCAAACTCGGCCTGCCGCTCGCCGAACAGCCCATCGACAGCAACAACCGCCTCGTCACCACCGGCACCGCGCGCCGCTTCCCGGATCTGACCCACCGGCTGCAGCTCGCCGAGATGCAGGTGCGCAACTCCGCCGACCCGTCGGTCAACTTCGCCGCCGGGCGGGACAAGTTCGTCACCGCCTCGGAGACGGAGACCATCCGCAAGGAGTGGGAGCCCGGCCTGATCGCCGACGGCCTGGTCACCTCCAACCCGGAGGAGGCGAGCAACGCCGGCTACCAGAGCGCCGCGCACGACACCCCGGACGCGCCGGTGTGGGTGACCATCGACCTCGGCGCCGACCGCACCTTCGACCAGGTCGTGCTCTACCCGCGCACCGACACCCGCACCGCCGACGGCAGGACCCCGAACTTCCCCGTCGACTACACGATCCAGACCGCGCCCGCCGCATCCGGCCCGTTCACCGTCGCCGCGACCGTCAAGGACCAGCCCACGCCGGAGAACTGGCTGCCCGAGGCCCTGCCGCTGTTCGCGAAGGACTTCACCGTCCACGGCCAGGTGAAGCAGGCCCGCCTGTACGTCAGCGGCCTCGGCGTGTACGTGCCGAGCCTCAACGGCGCCCGCGTCGGGGACGCCGTGCTCGAACCCGGCAACACCGACTACGCCGACCGGGTCACCTACGCCGCCTACGACGTCACCGGCCAGATCCGTGGCGGCGGCAACACGATCGGCATCGCGGTCGGCAACGGCACTGCCGACGCGCTGCACACCTCCGGCCGCTACCGCAAGTTCGCCCGCACCGCGAGCGACCCGCAGGTGATCGCGCAGCTCGAACTGACCATGGCCGACGGCAGCGTCCAGCGCGTCGGCACCGACACCTCGTGGCGCACCACGCTCGGCCCGACCACCGCGTCCAACTGGTACGGCGGCGAGGACTACGACGCCCGCCGCGAAATCCCGGGCTGGGACGCGCCGGGCGCGAACCGCGCCACCTGGACGCCGGTCACCGCCGTCGCCCCGCCCGCGCCGACCACGAAGCTCACCGCGCGCAGCGGCGAGCCCGTCCGCATCGTCGAGCAGCTGCCCGGCGCCGAGGTGTCCCGTCCCGCGCCCGGTGTGCGGGTCTTCGACGTCGGCCGCAACATCGCCGGCATCCCGCGGATCACGCTGACCGCCCCCGCCGGCACCACGGTCCGCGTCTTCCCGGCCGAGGCGCTGCGCAACGGGCGCGTCGACCAGTCGAAGTCGAACGTCGGCGCGCCGATCTGGGACAGCTTCACCGGCAAGGGCGGCGCCCAGACCTGGCACCCCGAGTTCTCCTACCACGGCTTCCGCTACCTGGAGGTCGTCGGCGTCCCGGACGACGCCCAGCTGTCGGTCACCGGCCTGCGCACCATGGCCGACAACGACTCCGCGGGCGAGTTCACCACGTCGAACGAGATCGTCAACGGCATCCACCGGCTCACCCGGCACGCGCTGGAGAACAACATGCAGAGCGTGCTCACCGACTGCCCGAGCCGGGAGAAGCTGGGCTGGCTGGAGCAGGACCACCTGGCCTTCGACACGATCGCCCGCAACTACGACGTCGAGGCCTACCTCGGCAAGATCGTCCAGGACATCGCCGACGGCCAGGAGTCCTCCGGTCTGGTGCCCAGCACCGTGCCGGACTACGTGACGCTGGCCGGCACCTACCGCGACGACCCGAACTGGGGCGGCGCGCTGGTCCTGCTGCCGCTCAAGGCCTACCGCACCTACGGCGACACCGACCTGCTGCGCACCCACTACCCGGCGATGCAGCGGTATCTGTCCTATCTGGAGGGACAGACCACCCGCTGGATCGACGGCGGGGTCTACGACTACAGCCTCGGCGACTGGATCACCACCGAGAAGCCCGTGATGCCGCGTGCGATCACCGGCACGTTCGGGGTGTGGGCCATCGCCGACGGGCTCGCGAAGGTCGCGCAGGCGCTGGGTCGCGACGCGGACGCGGCCACCTACCGCGCCCGCGCCGACGACCTCGCCCGCAAGGTGTGGGCGAAGTACTACAACCCGGCCACCGGCCTGTTCGGCGGCGGCGGGCAGGGCGCGACCGCACTGGCGCTGGACATGGGTGCGGTGCCCGCGGACCTGCGGGCCGCGCAGGTGCGGCACCTGGTGGACAGCATCCAGGCGACCGGCTGGCACCTGATCATGGGCGAGATCTCGTTCCCGTCCGTGCTGCGCGTGCTGTCCGAGGCCGGGCGCGACGACGTCGTGTACCTGATCGCGACCCGGACCACCAGCCCCAGCCTGGGTTTCCAGGTCAAGGCCGGGTTGACCGCGCTCGGCGAGACCTGGGACGGCGGCAGCGGCCAGTCGCAGAACCACTTCATGCTCGGCGCGATGGACGGCTGGCTGCAGACGCGGCTGACCGGCATCGAGCAGACGCCCGATTCCACCGGGTTCCGGCGCCTGCTGATCGACCCGGCCGTCGTCGGCGATCTGACCTCGGCCTCCGGCCGGTACGAGAGCACCTACGGCGAGATCCGCACCTCCTGGAGCCGCACCGGCGGCGAGTACCGGCTGGACGTCACCGTGCCGGTGGGCGCGACGGCCGAGGTGCACGTGCCGTTCACCGGTCACGTCCCGGTCGCCGACGGCGCTCGCTTCGTCCGCGTGGACGGCGCCGAGGCGGTTTTCGAGGCCGGCTCCGGTTCCTGGACCTTCCGCTCGCGCGTGGCCTGAGAGGACACCACCATGAGAAGGCTCGTCTCCGTCCTGCTCGCGGCTGTCACCGCGGTGGGCCTGGCCTCGGCACCCGCCGCCGCACAAAGCCCCGGCCCGGCCCCGACCACCGATCTGTCCCGGTTCGATCCGGCCGCCTTCGCCGACCCGCCGAAGGACAGCCGGCCGAGCGTCTACTGGTACTGGAACAACACGATCACGCCGGAGACCACCGACCGGCAGATGGCCGAGATGCGGGACAAGGGCATCTACGAGGCCGTCGTGTTCCCCTACGGTGGCGCGTCGATGCGGCCGGCCTTCCTCACCGAGGAGTGGTTCACGCTCATCGAGCACGTCCTGCGTGAGGCGCAGCGCACGGGCATGAAGATGTGGCTGTTCAACGACAACAACTTCCCGAGCGGCCGGGGTGGGCTGAAGGTCGCCGAGGAGCACCCCGAGCTGCGGCTCAAGGGACTGCTGCGGTCCAGCCGCATCGTGACCGGTCCGGCGACGCTGACGCTCGCCGAGACCACGGGTCTGTCGGTGGACGGCGGCAAGCTCGTCGTCGATCCGGCGACCAAGCCCGGCGGCGCGGCGCTGACCCCGGGCGGCGGCTGGACCGACTACACGGTGACCGGCAAGGTCACGCTCACCAGCGGCGGCACGCAGCTGATGGTGCGCAGCGACGGCACGAACGGCTACCTGGTCGACGTCGACGTGAAGGGCAACACGAGCGTGTGGCGGGTCGACGGGACCCAGCGGACCCGGCTGACGACCGGCATCCCGACGCCCGGCTTCTCCGCGACCCGCGCGCAGACGATCACGGTGACGGTCTCCGGCAACACGATCACGCCGAAGATCAACAACACCGTGCAGCCCGCGGCCACCGACTCGACGTACGCGAAGGGCTCGGTCGCGGTGTCGGCCGAGGGCACCCAGCGGTCGCAGTGGGACACCCTGTCGGTGACCGCGCCGGACGGCGGCGTGTTGTGGTCGTCGAACTTCGACGACGCGCGGGTGCTCACCGATTTCCCGGCGGCGCGGGTCACCCTGGCCGGGATCACCGCGGCGGCGGCGCGCCCGGCGGGCACGGCCGACTTCCGGACCGCGGTCGAGCTGGACCCGGCGCAGGGCGCCTGGTCGGTCCCGGCGGGGCAGTGGCAGGTGGACGTGTACGCGCAGGCGCTGCTGCGCGACGACTCCAGCGGTTACGTGCGCGGGTACCTGGACCTGCTCGACCCGGCGGCCACCGACGCGTTCCTGGACACCGTGCCGGGCGAGTACGTGCGGCGCTTCCCGTGGGCGATGGGCACCGTGGTGCCCGGGTTCTGGGACGACGAGCCGTTCCTCGCCTCCGCGCAGCCGCACCCGTTCAAGCGGCTGCCGGCCTCGCCGGGCCTGGCTCAGGCGATCGTCGCCGCCGGTGGCACCCCGGGCGTGGCGTACCTGGGCGCCGCGGACGGCCTGGACCCCACCGCCGATCCGGCCGCCGGCTACTACTGGCGCGCGGTGAACGATCTGTTCGCCACGAACTACTACCAGCGTCAGGCCGAGTGGATGGCGCGGCACGGGCTGCAGCTGCTGACCAACCCGCTGCTGGACGAGGAGGGCCCGCAGCAGCGCATGCACTCCACCGGTGACCTGAGCAAGGACAACCAGTGGGCGCAGGTGCCCGGCAGCGACATGATCACCGGCGACTACACGCTCGGCGAGCAGACCATGCTGGGCCGCAACGCCGCGTCCGCCGCGCACCAGAGCGGCGCGCCGCGCGTGGTGATGGAGACGTTCGGCAACTCGGGCTGGCAGGTCGCGCCGGAATTCATGCACGCGACCACCGGTGCGCTCGCCGCGCGCGGCGTGAACCTGACGTTCCTGCACGCCATGTGGACCGACGAGAACTCGGTCAACTTCCCGCCACCGTTCGGGCCGCGCAGCACGTTCTGGGCGGACATGCCCGCGGTCGACGCGTGGATCGGCCGGGTGATGGAGCTGGGCCGGGGCGAGAACCTGGCGCGGACCGTGCTCGTGCAGCCGCAGCGGGCGGCCGAGCAGACCCGGGTGGCCGACGCCGAGCACACGCTGGACGGGCACTTCGCGGACGCCGCGTACGCGCTGGAGCGGGGCCAGGTCGATTTCGACCTGGTGAGTGACTCGTCGCTGTCCGGCGATCCGGTGGCGCGGTTCCAGGCCGTGGCGCGGGCCGGTGAGCTGCACGTCGGCCAGGCGTCCTACCAGCTCGTGGTGCTGCCGCGGACGCCGGTGCTGGACCTGGAAACGGTGCGCACGCTGGCGCGGTTCGTGCAGGTCGGCGGGCACGTCGCGGCGGTCGGCCCGCTGCCGGCGCGGGAGGCGCGTGGCCGGGACGCCGAGCTGGCGGGTGAACTGAGCCGCCTGTTCGGCGACGCGGGTGCCGCCTGGCAGCGGCGTGGTGCCGGTTCCGTCGCGGTGGTGGGCGACGCCGAGGCGCTGCCCGGGCTGGCCCGGGCGTACGCGGCGGCTCGCTTGGAGCCCGCGGCGCCGAGCGTGCGGGTGTCGCGGACCGCGCGCGGCCAGGATGTCGCGTACTTGCTGAACAACGAGAGCGACCAGGTCGTGACGACGACCGCGACGTTCCCCAGCGGGGGCGTCCCGGAGATCTGGGACCCGCGCACCGGTTCGGCCCGCACCGCGACGGCGTACCGCGCGGACCGGGACGGTGTGGCGGTGCCGGTGCGGTTGCAGCCGTACGAGACGCTCGCGGTGGTGTTCCGCCACGGCGTCCGGGAGACCCCGCACCTGACCGATGGCACGCTGCCGGCCGACGCGGTCACTGTGGACGGACGGTCCCTGCGGGCCACGGTGGTCGCCGGCGCGCCCGGCGAGTACCACCTGTCCGGCGCGGCGAACGGCCGCAGCTACGGCGGCGTGGCTTCGGTGACGGACGCGCTGACCCCGATCCCGCTGGCGGGCCCGTGGCAGGTGCGGCTGGAGAAGCCGGGCGCGGTGGAGGCGGAACGCCCGCTCGGTTCGTGGACGAGCTTCGACCCGACGTTCTCCGGAAGCGCCGTCTACACGACGACGGTGTCGCTGACCGCGCGGGACCTGGCCGGCCGCCGGTTGGTGCTGGACCTGGGCGCGGTGCACGACCTGGCGACGGTGACCGTGAACGGCGCGGTGTTGCCCACGGCGTTGTGGCGTCCGTACACAGTGGACGCCACAGCACTGCTGAAGCCCGGCGAGAACACGATCGCGGTGCGGGTGACCAACACGCTGGCCAACTCGCGCAACAAGATCCTCCCGTCGGGCCTGGTGGGCCCGGTGGTGCTGCGGCCGCAGGCCGTGGTGACCGCGCGGCTGGACCAGTGCCGCTGAGCGGCTCGTGCCACAGGATCCTTCCGTCGGGCCTGGTGGGCCCGGTGGTGCTGCGGCCGCAGGCCGTGGTGACCGCGCGGCTGGACCAGTGCCGCTGACTGGCTCGTGCCACAGGATCCTTCCGTCGGGCCTGGTGGGCCCGGTGGTGCTGCGGCCGCAGGCCGTGGTGACCGCGCGGCTGGACCAGTGCCGCTGACTGGCTCGTCGCGCTCAGCCGGTGCTGCCCCGCTGTCATCGGGGCAGCACCGTGCCGCTCGTTTTCCCCATCCCCCTCCCCAGTCCCCGGAGTTTCCCCATGACCAGACTCACCCGGCGCACCTTCCTCGGCGCCAGCGCCGCCCTCGGCCTGGCCGCCGCGTTGCCGTCCGCGCCGCCCGCCCTGGCCGCACCCGGCAGGCCGTTCGCGCAGCGGTTCGCCGCCCCGGGCCCCGACACCGCCGCGAAGTTCCGCTGGTGGTGGCCGCACGGATTGGTCGACCTCGGCGAGATCGCCCGCGAGGTCGACCAGATCGCCGACGCCGGGTTCGGCGGCGTCGAGATCCAGGACGTGCACCACAGCGTCCGCGCCGACCTCGACCCGGCCGGCCACGGCTGGGGCACCCCGGCCTGGCTCGCCGCCGTGGAGACCGCCCTGCGCCGCGCCAGGGACCGCAAGCTGCGCGTCGACCTCGCGCTCGGGCCGTGCTGGCCGACCGCCGTGCCCACCATCACCCCGGACCACCCGGCCGCCTGCAAGGAACTCGCGCACGGCGTGACGTTCGTCCAGGGCGGCACCGTCTACTCCGGACCGCCGCCCGCCGCCGTCGAGCCGCCCGAGGAGGGCGTGCACCGGCAGGACCTCGTGGCCGTGCAGGTCGCGAAGGTCATCGGCGCCACCACGGCCGCCACCGTCACCCTCGACCCGGCGACCGTCCGCACGCTCGGTTCCGGCGAGACCTGGACCGCTCCCGAGGGCACCTGGGCGATCATCGCCTACTGGCTGCGAGGCTCCGCGCAGCAACCGGAAGCCGGGCCGCACACCGAGCCGCCGGCCTACGTCGTCGACCACTTCAGCCGCGCCGGCGCCCAGGCGGTGATCGACGTGTGGCACAGCACGATCCTCACCCCGGCGATCCGCCGCCTGCTGCGCGAGACCGGCGGCGACCTGTTCGAGGACTCGCTGGAGATCGAGACCGAGGCGACGCCCTGGACGCCGGATCACCTCGCCGAGTTCCGCCGCCGCGCCGGCTACGACCTGCTGCCGTACTTGCCGGTGATCGTGCAGCGCAACGAGAAGTACCCGTTCACCTTCGACAGCGAGACCACCAACCACGTCCGCGACGACCACAACCAGGTCCTTTCCGACCTCTACCACGAAAACCACCTGCTCCCGCTGCGCGACTTCGCGCACGGCCTGGGCATGACCCTGCGCGTGCAGCCCTACGGCCTGCCCACCGACGCCATCCGCAGCGCCGCGCTGCTCGACGTGCCGGAAAGCGAGTCGCTGGGCTTCAAGAACCTCGACGACTACCGCGTGCTCGCGTCCGGCCGCGACATGGGCGGACGGCGGCTGCTGTCGTGTGAGTCCGCCGCCTACGCCAACGGCGCCTACAGCACCACCTGGGACAAGGTGCTGCAGACCATGGGCAGCGTCTTCGCCGGCGGCGTCAACCAGGCCGTCCTGCACGGTTTCTCCTACGCGTCGGCGCCCGGCGCGGCGTGGCCGGGCTTCGCGGCGTTCTCGCCCTACAACGGCACCGGCATCGGCTACGCCGAGGCATGGGGCCCGCGCCAGCCGACCTGGGGCCACGTCCCGGACATCGCCGGTTGGTTCGCCCGCACGCAGCTCGTGCTGCGCGCCGGTGTCCAGAAGACCGATCTGGCGTTCTTCCGGCAGAAGGGCTGGACCTCCACCGGCATCGGCGCGCCGTGGGCGACCAACGACGGCATCCCGGTCGGCTGGACGCACGGCTTCCTCAGCGAGCCGATGCTGGACCTGCCCAGCGCGGTCGTGCGCGACGGCCGCCTCGCCCCGGACGGCCCGGCCTACAAGGCGCTGATCCTCGACGGCGACATCTTCCGCAACCGGGAACACACCCTGTCCGTGCACGCCGTGCGCCGGCTGCTCGACCTGGCCCGCGCCGGGCTGGCCGTCGTGGTGGTCGGCAGCTGGACCGACGTGCACTCGGTCGGCATCGCCCAGCCCGGCGAGAACGACCAGCTCCGGACGCTGCTCGCCCAGCTCGTCGCCCTGCCGCGGGTGCGGGTGGCCGCCGACGCCAACGGCATCCCCGGCGCGCTCGCCGACCTCGGCGTGACCCGCGACGTCGAATACGCCCGCTCCACGATCATGACCGTGCACCGGGTCGATGACGGCGTCGACTACTACTACCTCGCCAACGCCCGGCACGCCGAGAACCGCCGCATCACCGCGGTGGACCAGGACGTCTGGCTCACTTCCCGCGACCGCTCCGCCGAGCCGTACCTGTTCGACGCGTGGACCGGCCGCGTGGAACGGATCGGCACCTACGAGCGCGCCGGCGACAAGGTGCGGGTGCGGGTCGCCCTCAACCCCGGCCAGTCGATGCTGATCGGCTTCGGCCCGGGCGCCCGCACGCCGCACGCCACCGCCTCCGACGCGGACGTCCGGTTCGACGACGGCAAGCTGGTGCTGCGTGCCACCGCGGCCGGCACCTACTCGACCACGCTGTCCACCGGTCGCGTCGTGCGCACCACCGTGGACGCTGTGCCCGCGCCGGTGCCGCTCACCGCGTGGGACCTCGAGGTCGAGGACTGGCAGCCCGGCGCGACCCCCACCGAGACGGTGAAGACCACCCACCGGCTCACCCTGACCGCCCTGGCCGCCTGGCCGGCGATCCCCGAGCTGCGGGACGTCTCCGGCGTCGGCCGCTACCGCACCACGGTCGACCTCGGCTCGTGGCGTCCCGGTCTCGGCGCCTACCTCGAACTCGGCGAGGTGTTCGACACCTACCGCGTCACGGTCAACGGCCGCGCCCTGCCGCCCGCCGACGTGCTCGACCCGGTGGTCGACGTCGGGCCGTGGCTGCGCCCGGGCCGCAACACCCTCGAGGTCGAGGTCGCCACCACGCTGCTGAACCGGCTGCGGGTGAGCAACCCGGCCGTCTTCGGCATCGCCACCCGGCAGGCGTACGGCCTGGCCGGGCCCGCCCGCCTCGTGCCGTACCGCCAGGAGGAGATCCGATGACCGGCCTGACCCGCCGGGGCGTGTTCGGGCTGGCCGCGGCAGCGGGGCTGGTCGCGGCGGTGCCCGCCACGGCGGCCGCCGCCGCGGAACCGGCCCGGCCGCGGCCGCTCGAGCTGGGCCGCGTCCGGCTGCTCGGCTCGCGCTACCGGCAGAACATGGAACGGACCGTCGCGTACCTGCGGTTCGTCGACGCCGACCGGCTTGAGCTCGACCTGGGACCACTGACCGAGACCATGCAGGAGCTTGCCGCCGCCGCGGGACTTCCACTCAGCAATTCGCGCAAGCTCCCGCATCATTGGGCCGAGGCGCTGCGCGGGGGACGGCGGCTACCAAGGGATGCGCCGCCGTGGGTCAAGCACTACCGGTTTGACGCGAAGAAGGATGCCTTCATCCTCAGACCGGGTTGTTTCTGGCACTGTCCCCTCCGTCTTCACCCCGACGACCCGACTCTGACTGACAAGCAGTGGGAACACGTCACCGAGCGACTGATGAAGGCAACCGGGATTCACCAGGCCGGGGCTCGATGGATCGCCGTGCGGCACGCTGACGACCACATTCACTTGATGGCGATCCTGGTCTCCGAGCAGACTGGCAAACGTATCTACCCATACCGGGACTATCCAAGGCTGCGCGCGGAGTGTCGGACGCTCGAGCATGAACTTGGACTGCGGAGCACAGCGACTTCAGACAAGACGGCTACACAGGCGCTGTCTCGTCGCGAGCGGGGCAAGGCCGACCGGAAGGGCTGGGAGTTGACTGCGCGGCAGCAGCTTCGGCGAGCGGTCTCTCAGTGTGCCGCGAGCGCAAGCAGCGGTGATGAGTTTCTGCGCGAGCTCCGCCGCGAGGGCCTCAACCCGCGAACGACGGTCGGCGGCGACGGCGAGATCCGCGGTTACACGGTGTCTCTTCCAGGTGACGTCACAGCCGACGGCCGTCCAGTCGCGTTCTCGGGTTCGGAAACTTGCCGCCGACCTGACGTGGCCGAAGCTAATCGCCCGCTGGTCAACCGCACCTCCGGTCGACCACCCGATCGTCTACACCGATGACGGCCGCGCCACGCGCGCGGACCGCCATCGAGCGATCGAGGTGGCTACTGACGCCGTCGAACGGGCAAACTCCGCAGTCCGCCGCGGCAGCAAGGATGTCGAGGGGGTCATCCACGCGACGAGCGAGGTACTCGCGACGCTAGCCCGTGGTAGAGAGGGCCATGATGCCGGAGCCCTTGCAGCAAGCACTGAGCGGTACGACCGTGCAGCACGCACACCACACCGGGTCCTGCCTCAGCGCATCGGGTCAGTCGCACGAGACCTGCGGCAGGCGTCGCGACGTTGGCAGCCGTGGGTGCGCTGTCCGGACGTGGCAGGGAGAAGTTCGCCGGGCTTGCACTGCTTGTCGCCCTAGCTGTACTTGGCCAGGACGTTGGTAGCGGCTGGCTGGTGTTGACATGGGGAGAGCCTCCGGTTGGGGTGTGGCTTGTCTAGGACCCACGCCAGGCCGGAGGCTCTCGTGTCACACCGTAATGCCCGTAC
>NZ_PQHY01000072.1:0-31298 GCF_003385175.1 Amycolatopsis ruanii | reverse complement strand
CTGTGGGGTGGCGGGCAGTGGGGGACGCGTGGTTTCTGTGCGTCTCGCGGGCTGGCGGGTGAGTGGTTGTGTGGCGCCACTTCAGGTGGGGGGATGGGCTCGTGGGAGCCGCGCGCGGTGAGATCGCGCGCGGATGCGGGGCCGCGCGTGGCGGGTGACAATTCCGGGGCCGGTATTCGCCTAGGGCAAGGAGGCCTGTCATGGCTGGGCACACCTATCGCGTCACCGAGATCGTCGGCTCGTCGAGTGAGAGTCTGGACGCCGCCATCCGTGGGGGGATCGAGCGTGCGGCGCGGACGTTGCGGGGACTGGACTGGTTCGAGGTGACCGAGATCCGCGGCCACATCGAGAACGGCGCTATCGGGCACTTCCAGGTCGGGCTGAAGGTCGGGTTCCGGCTGGAGGACGCGGACTGACCGGGCCACGGTGTGCAGGGCGCGCCGCAGGAATGTCCACTTGAGACCGAACCGGGCTGCGGTGAGGGCGTTGGAGTTCATGGCACCAGGTTAGGTTCGGGGACCGACAAAATCCCGCAGCGGCTGGGAAATCGCCACCCTATCGGGTCGAATGCGTTGAATCACCCGACTGGAGCAAGGGGTTCTGGCGCTTGGGGCCGGTTCGGCGGGGTCGATGATTCCGTTGCCGCTGACGGGAAATGGTGCTCGCGGCGGGAGTTTCGCTTGCGGTGCCTCGGCCGGGCGCGCCCGGCCCGGGGGAGGCTGTGCGGGGGTGTGCGTGGGGTGCGGCGCGCTACTGGGCCGCGTGGCCGCAACGGGTCGTGGCGCGTGGCGGTTGCGACGTGCGCGGAGCCGCGTGCCTGGGAGTGGTGGTGGCGCGTGGTGGCCTGCGAGGCCGCGTGGCTGGGAGTGTGCTGCTGGGCCGCATGGCTGGGAGTGCCGCTGCGGGCGCGGTCGGCCGCGCCCGCAGCGGCAGACGCCGCGCCTGGGCGGGGGCCGCCCGACGACTCGAGCAGCCCCCGCCCCGAAGCAGTCCCCGGCCGCGCGGACGTCAGTCCGCCGACAGGGCCTGCAGCAGGTCGCCTATCTGGGGTTCGTCCAGTGAGCGGGCCACGTCCGCCTGCGCCACGATCCCCACCAGGTCGTGGCCGTCGATCACCGGGAGCCGGCGCACCTGGTGCTGCGACATCGTGCGCAGGATTTCCTCCGCGCTGTCGTCCGCGCCGATCGTGACGGCCTCTCCCTGCGCCAGCTCACCGGCGTTCACCGCGCGCGGGTCCTTGCCCTCCGCCAGCACCTTCACCACGATGTCCCGGTCGGTCAGCATGCCCTTCAACCGGTTGTCCTCACCACAGATGGGCATCGCCCCCACCTGCAGCTCCGCCATCCGCTTCGCGGCGTCCAGCACGGTGTCGCTGGTACGCACGCACTCGGGATCGGGCGTCATGATATCGCGAGCCTTGGTCATCTTCGCCTGCCTCCGGTCCACGTCGAACTGGGCACTCGCCGTCATACCCGCCCGCGGTTGGTTTACTCGTCCCATGTCCGAGATCGCGGTCCACTACGACGTCGCCACCGGCGGCGACCTGGCCCACCACTACGCGCGCGGCGAATCCCGCCCGATCACCGCCGTCGGCAACCCCGTGCTGCACCACCCCTGCGCCGACGTCACCGAATTCGGCGACGACCTGGCGCAGCTGGTGTCCGACATGTTCGTCAGCATGCGCACCGCCCGCGGCGTGGGCCTCGCGGCCAACCAGATCGGCGTCCCGCTGCGCGTGTTCGTCTACCTCTGCCCGGAGAGCTACCAGCGCGGCGACGACGAGCCGTGGCACGTCGGCCACGTCGTCAACCCGGTCGTCGAGATCACCGGCGACGACACCGGCGCCCACCCCGAGGGCTGCCTGTCCGTGCCCGGCGCCCGGGCCGTCGTCCGGCGCGCCGCCCAGGTCACCGTCCGCGGGTTCGACCTCGCCGGCAACCCCGTCGCCGTGCCCGGCCGCGACCTGCTCGCCCGCTGCTTCCAGCACGAGACCGACCACCTGAACGGCCGCCTCTACCTCGACCACCTCACCCCCGAGGACCGCGAAACCGCCCTCGCGGACATGAGCGAACCGGCCTACCCGGTCGTCACCACGGACGCCGCCACTCGACCGTGACGCGGCCCGCCTCCCGGCGCACGACCGCGTCCCCGGACGCCTCCGCCACCGCCCGCTCCACCCCGGCCACCCGCGAGTCCGGCACCACGCACGCCACCCGCAGCCGGATCGCTTGACCGGACAGCACCAGCTCGACCTCCTCCGCGCCGCCGCCCGGCACCGCGGCGGCGCGCAGGAGGGCGCGCAGCACCTGGGTCACCTCGGCGACGACCTCCTCCGGCGGCGCCACGTCCAGATCGCCGGTGAGCACCAGCTCCGGCACGCGGCCGTGGGTCGTCTCCAGCTCCCCGACCACCTCGCTGACCTGGGCGCGCAGGGACGACCGGGTGGGCGCCGCCGTGCCGTACACCGAGGTCCGCAGCGCCGCGATGGTCCGATCGATGCCGCTGATCGCGGTCGCCATCACCGGCCCGGACCGCGGGAACCGGGCGGCCGCCGACTGCAGGTCCAGCGTGATGCCGTAGAGCCGGCGGATCGCGGTCTCACCGAGCGTGTGGGCGATCCGGTCGGTCTCCTCCAGCCGGGCGATCCGGTTCGCGGCCGCCGCCACCTGTTCGCTCTCCGACAGGATCCGCACCCGCATCGCCTCGACCGCTGGGCCCAGCCCGGTCAGCTCGTCCGGCCCGGCCGCCTCGACCGTGCGGTGCAGATCGCCGCCGGAGACCTCCCGCACCTGCGCGACGAGCCGGTTCAGCGGCGCCACGAGCGACCGGCGCAGGATGAACACGCTCGCCAGGCCCAGCACGAGGGCGAGCCCCACGCACACCCCGGTGGTCACGTTCGCGGTGGCGTTCACGCGGCGCGAGGACGCCAGTTCGGCCTCGATCAGCTGGTCGACACGGTTCTGCAGCGCGGCCAGCCGGGCACGCAGGGTGTCGAACAACGCCTTGCCCGGCTGGTTGTCCGCGAGCGTGCCGTCCCGCCGGGCCAGTGCGATCGCGGGCTCGGCCGACTGCGTGCGCCAGGCGGTGCCCGCGGCGCGGGCTTCGCGGAGGAGGGTGATCGTTTCCGCGTCGTCCGCCAGCAGCCGCGCGATGTGGTTCTCCGCTTCGCTGACCGCCGCGCGCCCCGAATCGTAGGGTTGCAGGAATTGCGGATCACGCGTCAGCAGAAAACCGCGTTCGCCGGTTTCCATGTCCACGTAACCCTTGCCGAGCGCGGCCACCGCGGCCTGCGCCGGGCGCAGGGTGTCCCGCACGCGTGAACCCGCGTCGCTCACGTGGACCCGGGCCGCGGTGGCGACGATCGAGGTGGTCGTGAGCAGCACGAGCAACCCGGCGACGAGCAGGAAGACCCGCCACCGCAACGTCCGCGGCCGGAATCGCGGAATGGTCACGAAACACGATAACCCCGGTCCCGGGAAAACCGAGAGCGCCGATTTCCCGCCATCAGCGCGGAACCACCGGCGGCGCCGATCATCACAACGATCGCGATCCGGTACGCCGCCACGGTTCCGCCGCCGAAGAACACGCCGCCGAGCAGCGCGACGCCCACTGTGGCGCCGAGTTGCTGCACCGCGTTGAGCAGCCCGGCGGCGGAGCCGACTTCCGCCGGGCGCACCGCGTGCAGCGCCGCGGTGAAGAACGCCGGGCTGAACAAGCCGGCGCCGATCCCGATGACCCCGAGCGCGCCGAGGAACACGCCGTGAGCGGTCACCACGCACGCGGTGACCAGACCCGCGACCAGCACGGCGATCCCGGCCGGCATCACGCGGTTTCCGAAGCGGGGCACCAGGATCGAGCCCGCGATCCAGGACGCCACGCCGAGCCCGGCGGACCACGGCACGAGCGTCAGCCCGGCGGCCCGCACGCCCGCCCCGGCGTCGAGTTGCTCGTGCAGGACCACGACCAGGGTCAGACCGGAGGTCGCGGTGAAGAACAACGCGGACGTGACGAGCGCGGCGGGGAACCGGCGGCCGGCGAACAGCGACGGCTCGACCAGCGGCGTCCGGGTGCGACGCTGGTGCAGGACGAAGAAGACGAGCACGGCGACACCGCCCGCCAGGAGCGGGTAGTCCGGAGTGGACATCTCGGCCAGCGGGTAGACCAGCAGCCCGGTGCCGGCGATCGCGAGTGCCGTGCCCGGCAGGTCGAGGCGCGGGCGTCCCGGGGCGCGGTCCTCGGGCAGGTTCCGGGCCAGCAGCAGGACGAGCGCGGACAGCGGCACGTTCACCAGGAACGCCGAGCGCCAGGACCACGCCTCGGTCAGCACGCCGCCGAGCACCGGCCCGCACACGGCCGCGAGTCCCATCACTGGGCCGATCGCGCCGAGCGCCCGGGACAGTGCGGCACCGGTGAACATCGCGCGGATCAGCCCGATGGTCTGCGGGATGATCACGGCCGCCGCGGCGCCCTGCGCGGCGCGGAACACGATCAACGCGGCCGAAGCCGGCGCGAGCGCGCAGGCCAGCGAGGTGAGCAGGAACGCGGTCACGCCGATGCGGAACACCCGGCGGCGCCCGGCCAGGTCGCCCAGCCGCCCGCCGGTGATCAGCAGCACGGCGAACGGCAGGGTGTAGGCGGCGCTGAACCACGGGATGTCCGACACCGGCCCGGGCAGGCTCTGGTGCACGGCGGGCGCGGCGACCTGGACGATCGTCGAGTCCAGCAGGTTCATCGCCTCGGCGGTCAGTAGGGCGGTCAGGGCCGCCGCTCGGTCACGCATGGAACTTCCCTTCGGATCGGTCGCCGACAGGGTGGAAGGCCACCGATCGCAATTCCATTCGCTCGGCCAGATCTGCCGGATTCTTCCGCAGCAAGGGCTACAGTGCGGCATATGACCGCGCTGGACGACCTCGACCGCGGGCTGCTCCACGCCCTCCACCTCGACGCGCGGGCGCCGTTCACGAAGATCGCCGCCGTGCTGGGCACGTCGACGCAGACCGTGGTGCGGCGCCACCAGCGGCTGGCGCGCGAAGCCGGGCTGCGCGTGACCGGCCTCCCGGACGCCGCCGGGACGCGCCGGCAGCAGTGGATCGTCCGCCTCACCGCGGCGCCCAGCACGGCGCACGACATCGCGCACGCCCTCGCGCGGCGGACCGACACGGCGTGGGTGCGGCTCACCTCGGGCGGGACGGAGATCGTCGCGATCGTCCGGGCCGAACCGGGCGCGGGGAACTCCCTGCTGCTGCGCGACATCCCGCGCGCCGCGAGCGTCACGTCGGTCTCGGCCCACTACCTGCTGCACACCTACCTCGGCGGGCCCACCGCGTGGCGTGGTCACCTCGACGCGCTGACACCCGCGCAGCAACGGGAACTGAGCCGTCCGGCGCCGTCCGGCGAACCGGTCGATCTCGGGGAGGCGGACTGGACGCTGCTGGCCGCGCTCGCGCAGGACGGCCGCGCCAGCTACACCGATCTGGCGTCGGCGACCGGCTGGTCCGCATCGACCGTGGCGCGGCGGGTCGAGGACCTCCGCGCGCGCGGCGCGTTGTTCTTCGACGTCGAGATCGACGACGCGCTGCTCGGCATCACGGCTTCGGCGTTGCTGTGGATGTCCGTGCCGCCGGCGCACCTGGACGCGGTCGCGACGGAACTGGCCGGGCACGCGGAACTGGCCGTCGTCGCCGCCACGACCGGGCGGACCAACCTGCTGGCGAACGCGTTGTGCGCGGACACCGCCGCGCTGCACCGCTACCTGACGACCCGGCTCGCGCTGCCCGCCATCACGCACCTGGAAACCGCGCCGATCCTGCGGACCCTGAAGGCGGTGGCGCCGGTGATCACCCCGGCGGGCACGGCTTCGGTCCGCGCCGGCCGGGGGCGGCCCGTTCGATAGCGGGCCCGCGCACGCGCGCCTCGGCGACCGGGCCGGGCGCGCGGTGTGGAGCCGGGCGCGCCGGAACGGGCGGGCGTCGCGTGGAGTTTCGGTGCGCTCCACTGTCGTCCCCGGACCGGGTGTGCGTCAAAGTGTTTTCGGCCGGGTGTCGATCCGCCGGGACGCCGTTCGTGTAGAGGGTGACACCGACCCCGAGGAGGGACCATGACGCACTACCTGCTCACGATCTACCAGCCCGACGGCGAGCCGCCCGCGCCGGAGATCCTGGAGCCGATCATGGAGGACGTGGCGGCGTTCCAGGAGGAGCTGCGGGCCGCGGGCGCCTGGGTGTTCAACGCCGGCCTGCACCCGCCGTCCACCGCGACCGTCGTGCGCGCCCAGGGCGACGACGTGCTCGTCACCGACGGGCCGTACCTGGAGGGCAAGGAGCACGTCGGCGGGTTCACCGTCATCCAGGCCGCCCACCTGGACGAGGCGCTGGAGTGGGGCCGCAAGCTCACGGCGGCGACCACACTGCCCATCGAGGTCCGGCCGCTGGTCGACGGGTCCTGCGGTTGACCGGCGAGATCGCCCGCGTCTTCCGCGCGGAGTACGGGCGCGCGGTGGCCGTCCTGGTCCGCGTTTTCGGGGACATCGACATCGCCGAAGAAGCGGTCCAGGACGCGTTCACCACCGCGGTCCAGCGCTGGCCGGAGGAGGGCGTGCCGCCCAGCCCGGCGGGCTGGATCATCACCACCGCCCGCAACCGCGCCATCGACCGGTTGCGGCGCGAGGCCACCCGCGACGACCGGCAGGCCCACGCGGCCCTGCTGCACGCGCGCGACGAGCCGGTGGAGGAGGGTGCCGTGCCCGACGAACGGCTGCGGCTGATCTTCACGTGCTGCCACCCGGCGCTCGCCCCGGCCGCGCGGGTCGCGCTCACCCTGCGGTTGCTGGGTGGCCTGACGACGGCTGAGATCGCGCGCGCGTTCCTGGTGCCGGAGAAGACGATGGCGCAGCGGATCGTGCGCGCGAAGGGCAAGATCCGCGCCGCGCGCATCCCGTACCGGGTGCCGGACGAGACGGACCTGCCGGACCGTCTGCGGGCCGTGCTCGCGGTGCTGTACCTGGTGTTCAACGAGGGCTACACCGCCCGGCGCGAAGGCCTGTGCGCCGAGGCGATCCGGCTGGCGCGGGTGCTCGCCGGGCTGATGCCGGACGAGCCCGAGGTGCTGGGGCTGCTCGCGTTGATGCTGCTTACCGAGTCGCGCCGCGCCGCCCGCACCGGGCCGGGCGGCGAGCTGGTGCTGCTGGCCGACCAGGACCGGAGCCGGTGGGACCGGGCGCTGATCGCCGAGGGGCAGCAGCTGGTGCGGCGGTGCCTGCGCCGCGGGCAGCCCGGGCCGTACCAGATCCAGGCCGCGATCAACGCCGTGCACAGCGATGCGCCGACCGCCGCGGACACCGACTGGCGGCAGGTCGTCGCGCTGTACGACCAGCTGCTGGTGGTCGCGCCCTCCCCGGTGGCCGCGCTGCACCGGGCGGTCGCGGTGGCCGAGGTCGACGGTCCCGCGGCCGGGCTGGCCCTCGTCGAGGAGCTCGACCTGGCGGAGTACTACCTGTGCCACGCGATCCGGGCGGATCTGCTGCGCCGGCTGGACCGGCGGGAGGAAGCGGCGCGCGCCTACGAGGAAGCCCTGGGGCGGACGGAGAACGCGGCCGAGCGGGAGTTCCTCACCCGCCGGCTGCGCGAGACCGGCGGGTGAGGACCCCGGATCAGCCCTGCTGCGCCCCCGCGCGGCCGGCTTCGATGGCGAAGCTGGCCCGCGTCCGGACGGGCGAGCCCGGCCGGGTCACGTAGTCCACGATCCGGTAGTCGGCGGTCCACGACTCCCGCGTGATCGTGTTGCGCACGTAGCCCCGCTTGCGGTTGATGAACTTGATGTGCGGGTTCTCCGCCAGCTGCACGCGGTCACCGGGGTTCTGGTCGGTCCCGTCCCCGCCCGAGGTGATCGACGTGCCCACCAGCTCGGTCGCCACCGTCGGCGACGCCGGGTCCTCGAAGTCGGCCTTCACGTCGGCCACGTAGTTCGCGTGCACGTCGCCGGTGATGACCACCGGGTTGCTCGCCTGGGCCAGCCGCGAGCGCACCAGGTTCCGTTCGACGTAGTAGTTGTCCCAGGCGTCGTCGCTGAACGAGTCCGCCGTGCCGGAGGTGAAGTCGCGCTGGGAGAAGAACACCTGCTGCGCCAGCACGTTCCACCGCGCGGTGGGGCCGGACAGGTTGCGCAGCAGCCACTCCTTCTGCTGTGCGCCCAGGATCGTGCGCGACGGGTCCAGCCGCGCGTCGCCGGCGACCTGGTCGTCGCGGTACTGGCGGGTGTCCAGCAGGTGCACGTCCACCAGGTCGCCGAAGGTGAGACGGCGGAAGATGCGGATGTCCGGCCCGGTCGGGTGCTGGGCGCGGCGCAGCGGCATGTGCTCCCAGTACGCCTGGAACGCCTGCGCCCGCCGCTGCCGGAACACGGCCGGGTCCTGATCGGGCTCGGTGTCCGGCTGGGAGATGTCGCCGGCCCAGTTGTTCTCCACCTCGTGGTCGTCGAACACGACCGCCCACGGGAACGCGGCGTGCGCGGCCTGCAGGTCCGCGTCGCCCTTGTACTGGGCCAGCCGGACGCGGTAGTCGGCCAGGGTGAACGTCTCCGCCACCGGGGTGTGGCCGCGGCCGATGCTGCCCTGGCCGTTGCCCTCGTAGATGTAGTCGCCGAGGAACGCCACCAGGTCCAGGTCCTCCTGCGCCAGGTGGGCGTGCGCGGTGTAGAAGCCGTCCGGGTAGTTCTGGCAGCTGGCGAACGCGAACGAGAACTTGTCCAGCCGCGCGCCCGGCCGTGATGCCGTCTTGGTGCGGCCCACCGGGCTGATCTCGTTGCCGACGCGGAAGCGGTAGAAGTACTCGGCGCCGGGCCGCAGGCCGGACACCTCGGCGTGCACGGTGTGCGCGGACTCCGGCCGAGCGATCTCGGCGCCGGCGCGCACCACGTGCCGGAACCGCTCGTCCGCGGCCACCTGCCACTGCACGGGCACGACCTTCGACGGCATCCCGCCGAGGCCGTCCGCGGCCAGTGGCTCGGGCGCGAGCCGGGTCCACAGCACCACGCCGTCGGGCAGCGGGTCGCCCGAGGCGACGCCGAGGGTGAACGGGTCGCGGACGGGGCTGGCGGAGGCGGTGCCCCAGCCGGAGAAGGCGGCCGCGCCGAGCGCGGCGCCACCGGCGATCAGGACTTGACGGCGCGTGGGGGAGAGGTCGGACATGCGTCACCTTTTCGGGGGTTCGGGGAGAAGGCGCGCACACGCTAAGCAGGCCGGGTGACCGCTGCCCGAATGCGTGGTGGACGGGACGTTGATGATCGGGGATGTCACATCACGGTTCGATCACCGCGGGTAGCGCGGTGCCCCGAACGGACGATCACTGCGTTGTGCGATTGATGATCGAGGTGGCCGTGCTGGTCGTGGCCGTGGCGACGGCGTTCTGGTTCGGCCGCCGGTCGGCCCGGCCGCGGCGCGGTGCCGGCCCGGTGCCCGCGTTCCGCCTCGACGCCCAGCCGCAGCAGTGGTACCGCCTCACCAACACCGGCCCCGTCCTCGCGACCGGCGTCCGGGTCGACTTCGGCGACCGCTACGACCGCACCCTCACCCGGCGGCTGCCCGACGCGCTCGACCTCGGCCCTGGCGAGTCCGTCACCTTCCTGATGCTGGGCACCTGGGCGACCCCGCGGCCGGCCGAACTGCGGGTGAGCTGCGCCGAACTGCCCAAACCGGCGCTCGTGGCGGTGCCCGAAGGCGCCGAGCCGCTCGCGTCCTGACGCGCCGGGACTAGCTTGGGTACCGAGGAGGCCGGATTCCGAGTGCCTCCGGTCGCGAGGAGGGACATGGCTTCCGTTTCCCGGATCGGGCTGGTCGTGCACGGCGGCAAGGAGGCCGCGCGGCGCACCGCCGGTGAGGTCCGCGCCTGGGCGGCCGCCCGTGGCATCCCGTGCACCGACATCGACGTGTGGGACGACTTCGACGGCCACCGGCGGCACGCGAAGGAAGAGGCCGAGCGGGCGGGCAACCCGGACCTGATCGTGACCGTCGGCGGGGACGGCACCTTCCTGCGCGGGGTGCGGGTCGCCGCGCCGGTCGAGTCGCTGGTGCTCGGTGTGAACGTGGGCCGCGTCGGGTTCCTCACCGAGGTCGCCACCGAGGACGTGGTGGCCGCGCTGGACGCCGTGAACGACGGCGCCTTCCAGGAGGACTCGCGGATGACGCTGACCATGTGCGCGTCCCGGCCGCTGAGCATCCCGAAGGTCATCGAGCCCATGCTGCGCTACGGGCGCGGCCCGGCGCTGCCGCCGCCGACCACCCGCCGGGCCCCGTCCGACGGCGACGGCATCCAGCTCGACGTGCTGGGACTCAACGACATCGTGGTGGAGAAACTGGCCCGCGACCGGCAGGCGAGCCTCGCGGTCTACGTCGACGGGCGGCAGTTCGCCGTCTACTCGACCGACGCGTTCGTCGTGGCGTCCTCGACCGGGTCCACCGCCTACAGCTTCTCCGCGGGTGGCCCGATCGTCTCGCCCGGCCTGGACGCGCTGGTGTTCACCCCGGTCGCGCCGCACATGGTCTTCAACCGCAGTGTGGTGCTGGCGCCGCACCAGCGGGTCGGCATCCGGGTGCTGGAGCACTCCGGGGAGGCCGCGGTGAGCGTCGACGGGCAGCTGCGGGGCGTGCTGGAGCCGGGCGACTGGATCACCGTGCAGGCGGCGAGCCGGCGGGCGCGGCTGATCCGCCTCGACGAACCGGACTTCCTGTGCCGGGTGCGCGACCGGTTCGGGCTGGCCGACTCGGTCGCCGCTCTCGCCGACGAACGGCCCGCGCGCTGAGAGTGCCCGTGGGATCATGAGGCGTGCCTCGCCTCGCCACCGGGATTCCGCTGATCGGCCGCGAACCCGAGCTGGACACCCTGCGTGCCGCGCTGCGCCGCGCCCGCGAGGGGCGGGCGGGTGCGGTCCTGCTGGCCGGTGACGCCGGGGTCGGCAAGTCCCGCCTGCTCGGCGAACTGGTCGCCGGCGCCGACGGGGTGACGGTGCTGTCCGGCCGGTGCCTCGACGTCGGCGAGGCCGGGTTGCCGTACCTGCCCTTCGCCGAGGCGCTGGGCGCGCAGCGGGAGGCCGCGAAGCGGTGGCCCGTGCTCGGCCGCCTGCTGCCCGGCCTGACCCCGCCGGAACGGGCCGACCAGACCATGGAGCGGCTGCGGCTGTTCGACGCGGTGCACGCGGTGCTGGTGGACCTCGCCGCCCGCGGCCCGGTGCTGCTCGCGCTGGAGGACCTGCACTGGGCTGACGCCTCCACCCGCGACCTCGTGTTGTTCCTGCTGTCCCGGCTGGACACCCAGCGGCTGCTGGTGGTGGCCACCTACCGCACCGACGACCTGCACCGCCGTCACCCGCTGCGCCCGCTGCTGGCCGAGGTGTCCCGGCTGCCCGCGGTGGCCCGGATCGAACTGGCCCCGCTCGGCGCCGCCGACACGGTCGCCTTCGTGTCCGCGCTCGCCGAGGGCGCGTTGCCGGACACCACCGTGCACACCGTCGCCGAACGCTCCGAGGGCAACCCGTTCTTCTGCGAGGAGCTGACCGCCGCCGTGCGCCGCGGCGCGACCCTGCCGGACGGGCTGGCCGAACTGCTGCTGGCCCGCGTCGAACGGCTCAGCCCGGAGGCGCAGCGCGTGGTCCGCGCGGTCTCCGGCGCGGCGCAGCTCGTCGCGCACGCCAGCCTGCGCACGGTGTGCGGCCTGGACGAGGACACGCTGGAGAGCGCGTTGCGCGAGGCCGTGCTGCACAACGTCCTCGTCGCCGCGGAGGACGGGTACGCGTTCCGGCACGCGCTGCTGCGCGAAGCGGTCTACGACGACCTGCTGCCCGGGGAACGGGTACGGCTGCACGCCGCGTTCGCCCGCCTGGCCGGGGAGAACGGCACCGCGGCCGCGCTGGCGCACCACAGCTTCCGCAGCCACGACCTGCCGACCGCGCTCGCCGCGTCCGTGCGCGCCGCGGACCAGGCGGCCGGGATGGACGCGCCGGGCGACGCGCTGCACCACCTCGAACAGGCGATGCAGCTGTGGGAGGCGGTGGACGGGCCGGAGCGGATCTGCGGACGGGACCAGCTGGCGCTGCTGCGGTCGGCGGCCGCGATGGCGTCCGCGGCCGGTGAGGTGGAGCGGGCCGTCACCTACGCCCGGTCCGCGGTGGCCGAGGCGGACCTGCGGGACGATCCCGAGCTGGCCGCCGACACCCGGCACCAGCTGGCGATCGCGTTGATCCCGTTCGACGTGCACCGCGGCGAGGTGTCCAAGGCCGTCGCCGAGGCGTGGGAGCTGGTGCGCGACCGCCCGGCCAGCGTCGTCCGCGCGCGGGTGCTCGCGCTGCGGGCCCGCGCCTGGGTGTGGGGCGTGCCGGACGTGGACGTCGACGAGCTGCGTGATCACGTCCAGCAGGCCATCGCCGACGCGCGGGCGGCCGGGGCGCCGGAGGTCGAGGCCGACGGGATGGTCACGCTCGCCGCGTTCGAGGACTGGCAGGGCAACATCGAGCTGTCCACGCGTCTGGGCCTGGCCGCCGCGGAGCGGGCCGCCGAGATCGGTGCGGTCCGGGTCGAGCTGCGGGCGCTGCACAACGTCACCTGCAACCTGCTGGTGAGCGGGGATCTGCGCGGGGCGGCGCGGATGGCGGCGCGGGTGTGGCAGCGCGCGGAGCGGACCGGGCTCGGCTGGAGCGATGTCGGTGTCGACGGGCGCACCGCCGAGCTGTTCGACCTGTACGTGCTCGGCGACTGGGACACCGCGCTGGACCGCGCGGAGGTGCCGGGCGCGCCGCGGTTCGCGCGGGCCCGGATCGGGGCGTACTCCGCGCCGATCCTCGTCGCGCAGGGGCGGTTCGCCGAGGTCGAGGACCTCGCCGCGCGGCTGGCCGGCCAGCGCGACGACGCCCGGGCCGGTGTGCTGCTCGGGATCGCGCTGGCCGAAGCCGCGCAGTGGCGGGGCGATCCGGCGACCGCCGTGGCGGAGATCCGCACCGTGACCGACCGGCTGAGCACGCTCACCCGCTCCAGCCTGGCCGACATGCGGTGGGCGGTCGTCACCGGCGTGTCCGCGCTGGCCGACCTCGCCGAGCAGGCCCGGCGCCGCGGCGCGGACACCGACGAGCTGGTCGGCCAGGGCGTGCTGCTGGCCGCCTGCGGCGAACTGGTGTCGCCGATGCAGGTCCGGCTGGAGGAACGCAGCCCGGACACGCGCGCGCCGACCGCGCGGCTCGCCGCGGAACTGAACCGCCTGCGCGGCGCGGACGCGCCAGCCGCGTGGGCGGTCGCGGTCGAGGAGGCCGCGCCCCTGCCGTACTGGCAGCTGCTCGCCCGATGGCGGTGGGCCGCGGCGCTGCTGGCCCACGGCGAGCGGGACGCGGCGGCCGAGCAGGTCCGGCTGGTGCGGGACGCCGCGGGCGAGCTGGGTGCGCGGCCGTTGGAGTCGGCGGTGGCGGACCTGGCCCGGCGCGGCAGGCTGACCGCCGCGCCCGCCACCGACGTGCGGACCCCGCGGGAACGGGCTGTGCTGGAACTGGTCGCGGACGGGCTGACCAACCGCCAGGTCGGCGAGCGGTTGTTCATCAGCGAGAAGACCGCGAGCGTGCACCTGTCGCGGGTCATGGCGAAGCTGGGAGCGGGCAGCCGCGCCGAGGCGGTGTCCCTGGCGCACCGGCGTGGCCTGCTCGGGTGACCGACTGGCGGCGGCACCCGATCCGGCGCAGCATCGGGGACATGCCGCTGCCCGAGCCCGTCGCCCCCATGCTGGCCGTTCCCGGACCCGTGCGGGACAGCGAGGGCTGGGCGTTCGAGTGGAAGTACGACGGGGTGCGGTGCCAGGCCGCGGTGTCCGGCGGACAGGTCCGGCTCTACTCGCGGCGGCTGCGTGACGTCACCGCCACCTACCCGGAGCTGGCCGTGCTCGGCCGGGACACCCGCACGCTGCTGATCGACGGCGAGGTGGTCGCGCTGGACGAGGACGGCAGGCCGGATTTCGGGCGCCTGCAACAGCGGATGAACCTGTCCGCGCCGACACCCGCGCGGCTGTCCTCGGTGCCGGTCGTGTTCTTCGCGTTCGACCTGCTCCGCGAAGGCACGCGGGACTGCACCGGCCTGCCGTACGAGGAACGCCGGGACCGGTTGCTGGGCCTGGGCATCGACCGGCCGCAGGTGCGGGTGCGGCGGCATTTCCTGGCGTCCGATGTGGAGGGTGCGGAGCTGTTGCGCGCCGCCCGCGAGGTCGGCCTGGAGGGGCTGGTGTCGAAGCGGCTCGGCTCGGCCTACCAGCCCGGCGTCCGGTCGCCGGACTGGGTGAAGACGCCGCTGACCCGCACGCAGGAGGTGGTGATCGCGGGCTGGACCACCGGCGAGGGGCGGCGGTCGGGCACGTTCGGCGCGCTGCTGCTCGGGTTGCACGACGAGACCGGGCTGCGCTTCGCCGGGCACGTCGGCACCGGCTTCACCGACCGCATGCTCGACGATCTGCAGGCCCGCCTGCGCCCGCTCGCGCGCCGCACCAGCCCGTTCGACAGCCCGGTTCCCCGCGAGTACGCCCGCAACGCGCACTGGGTGAAGCCGGAACTGGTGGGCGAGGTGGAGTTCCGGCAGTGGACCTCGGACGGGCGGTTGCGGGCGCCGTCGTGGCGGGGGCTGCGGCCGGACCGGCGGCCGGAAGAGGTCACGCTCGCCTGACCATCCTGGTGCGCACGGCGAGACCGGCGCACGCGATCACCGCGAGGCCGCCGAGCGCGGTGGGCCAGGTGATCGCCTCCCGCAGGAACAGCACCGCCCAGCAGATGGTCAGGACCGGCTGGACCAGCTGGATCTGGCTCACCCGCGCCATCGGGCCGATCGCGAGTCCCCGGTACCACGCGAAGAAGCCGAGGAACATGCTCACCACGCCGAGGTAGGCGAACGCGGCCCAGTCCACGGCGGTGCCGGACGGCGGGTGCTGCCACATCGCGAACCCGGTCAGGGCGATCATCACCGGCGCGGACGCGACCAGCGCCCACGAGATCGTCTGCCACGCGCCGAGTTCGCGGGCCAGCAGACCGCCCTCCGCGTAACCGATCCCGGCCGCGAGCACCGCCCCGAGCAGGAGCAGGTCGGACCAGTGCAGGCGGCCGAAACCGCCCTGCAGGGACGCGAACCCGACCGCGGCGACGGCGCCGACCGCCGCCGTGACCCAGAACCGGACCGGTGGCCGTTCCCGCCCGCGCAGCACGGCGATCACCGCGGTCGCGGCGGGCAGCAGCGCGATCACCACGGCGCTGTGGCTGGCCGAGGCGGTGGTCAGCGCGAACGAGGTCAGCACGGGGAACCCGACGACCACGCCCGCGGCGACGATCGCGAGGCGGAACCACTGCACGCCCCGCGGCAGGCGTTGCCGGGTGACCGCGAGCGCGCCGGCGGCGCGCTGGTCGGCGACGACGGCCCGGCCGCAGCCGATGAACAGCGGCGACATGGCGCCGACGGCGACCCGGGTGAACGGGACGGTGAACGAGAACGCCGTGACCCCGAGCAGACCCCAGCCGAGACCGGCCCGCGCGGGGGATAGCACCGGACGGTCGGCGAGAGTAGCGCTACTATCCTGCCTCATGTCTGACGATAGCAGCTCCCGCATCGTCGCCGGGCTCCGCGAGTGGATCGCGTCCGCCGAGCCGGGTGCGCGGCTGCCGTCCACGCGGACGCTGGTCGCCGAGTACGCGGCGAGCCCGGTGACCGTCCAGAAGGCGTTGCGGACGCTCACCGCGCACGGGCTGGTGGAGAGCCGGCCCGGCGTGGGGACGTTCGTGCGGGCGGTGCGGGTGCCGCGCGCGAACGACTACGGGTGGCAGACCGCGGCGCTCGGGTCGCCGCCGCACCGCCTGCCGCGGATGTCGACCGCGTTGCGCTCGGTGCCCAACGACGCGATCGCGCTGCACTCGGGCTACCCGGACCGCGAGCTGCTGCCCGAACGGCTGGTGCGGGCCGCGTTCACCCGTGCCGCCCGGGGCGGTTCCGCGGTCAGCCGGCCGCCGGTCGCCGGGTTGCCGGAGCTGCAGGCGTGGTTCGCCGCCGAGCTGGGCTGCGCGGCGCCGGGCGACGTGGTCGTGTTCCCCGGGAGCCAGAGCGGGCTCAGCGCGGCGTTCCGGGGGCTGGTCGGGGCGGGGGCGCCGCTGGTGCTGGAATCGCCGACGTACTGGGGCGCGATCCTCGCCGCCGGGCTCGCCGGGGTGCGGGTGGTGCCGGTGCCCAGCGGGCCGCACGGCCCGGATCCGGACGAGCTGGACTGCGCGTTCCGCCGGACCGGGGCGCGGGCGTTCTACGCGCAACCGAACTTCGCCAACCCGACCGGGGCCCGGTGGTCGCCGGAGCTGGGGGACCGGGTCCTCGGCGTCGTCCGCGAGCACGGCGCGTTCCTGATCGAGGACGACTGGGCGCACGACTTCGGGATCTCGGCGGAGGTGGTCCCGCTCGCCACTCGCGACGACCGCGGGCACGTGGTGTACCTGCGCTCGCTGACGAAGAGCGTGTCCCCGGCGGTGCGGGTGGCCGGGATCGTCGCGCGGGGCGCCGCCCGGGAACGCATCCTGGCCAGCGCGCAGGGCGAGTCGATGTACGTGAGCGGGCTGCTGCAGGCGGTCGACATCGACGTCGTCACGCAGCCCGGATGGCGTACGCATCTGCGGGGCCTGCGCCGCCAGCTGGCCGCGCGCCGCGACCTGCTCGTCGAGGCGCTGCGGGAACACGTCCCGACGGCGCGCCTGGACGGCGTGCCGCAGGGCGGGCTGAACCTGTGGGTGCGGCTGCCCGACGCCACCGACGCACCGCGCCTGGCCCGCGACTGCGAGGCGGCCGGGGTGGTGGTGAACCCGGGCAGCGAGTGGTTCCCCGCGGAGCCGCCCGGGGTGTACCTGCGGCTCAACTACTCCGGCCCGAACCCCGGCGCTTTTCCCGAAGGGGCGCGGATTCTCGGCAACGCACTGGCCCGGCAAGGGGTTTAGGGATTTCGTCGTCGATCCGGTCCCCGCCGCGGTCTAGGCTGTCTGGATGCTGCGGGTCTCCCTCTTGGGAGAGCAGGCGATCCTCGACGAAGCGGACGGCTCGGTGGTGACACGTTCGCCACGCACCGTCGCGCTCGTCGCGTTCCTCGTCGTCCACGCGGGCGTGCCCCAGCCGCGGCAGCGCATCGCCGAGCTGTTCTGGCCCGACTCGTCCGAACCGCAGGCCCTGACGAACCTCCGCCGCGAACTGCACCACCTGCGTCACACCCTCGGCGAGGACTGCCTGGTGGTGACGCCGAAGGACCTGTGCTGGCGGGACAGCGCGACCATCCGCGTGGACGTGCGCGACTTCCAGCTCACCTGCGCGGCGATCCAGTCCGGCCACGCCGTCCTCGACCACGCCCCGGCCGCGATCGCGCTCTACCACGGTGAATTCCTGCCCGGCACCACCGACGAGTGGGTCATCCAGCCGCGCGCCGAACTCGAATCCTCCTGCGTGCGGCTGTGCGATCTGCTGTGCGAGGCGCGGAAGAGCCGCGGGGACCTGCCCGGCGCCGCCGAAGCCGCCCGCCGCCGCATCCAGCTGCGGCCGCTGGAGGAACACGGCTACCGCGCGTTGATGGACCTGCAGGCCGCGATGGGTGACCGGGCCAGCGCCGTCAGCACCTACCACCAGTGCGCGTCCACTCTGGAACGCGAACTCGGCGTCGTCCCGGACGAGGCGACTCGCCGCGCGCTGCGGCGCCAGCACGACCGGCCCGCCGCGGGCCCGCGCCCCGGCACCACGGGGCTCGTCGGGCGCGGCAGGGAGATGGCCGTCCTGTCGCGCGTCTGGCAGACCGCGGCGGCCGGGCGCCCCGGACTGGTGCTGGTGAGCGGCGGCGCCGGGGTCGGCAAGAGCCGCCTGGTCGCCGAACTCGCCGCCGCGGCCCGCGCGCACGGCGCGATCGTGGCCACCTCGCAGTGCTTCGGCACGCCCGGGCGGCTGCCGCTGGCGCCGGTCGCGGACTGGCTGCGCACGCCGGCGGTGCGGGCCGCGACCGCGAACCTGGAACCGGTGTGGCGCGCCGAGGTGGACCGGCTCGTGCCCGCCGGCCGGTCCCGGAGCGAGCCGGACACCGGCCCCCGCGCGATGGTCGACGCCTGGCAGCGGCACCGGTTCTTCGAAGGGCTCGCGCGGGCGCTCACCGGCGCCGGCCGCCCGACGCTGCTGGTGCTGGACAACCTGCAGTGGTGCGATCAGGAAACCCTGGCGTTCCTGGTGTTCTGCCTCGGTCTCACCACGGACGCGCCGGTCCTCGTCGCCGCGACCCTGCGCACCGACGGCGAGTGGCCGCAACTGGGCGAGTGGACCACCCGCATGCGCGCCACCGGCCTGCTCACCGAGCTGCCCCTGAACCCGCTAGACGTCACCGAGTCCGCCCGGCTGGCCGAACTGATCTCCGGGCAGCCGCTCACCCCGGCCGACCGCGCGCTGCTGCAGGCCACCACCGGCGGGTTCCCGCTCTACGTCGTCGAAGCCGTCCGCGGCAAGGCACTGCCCGGCAGCGATCTCACCGACGTGCTGCGCAACCGCATCGAGCAGGCCGGCCCCGCCGCGCGCAAGATCGACCGGCCCGCCGCCGCGGTCGGCCGCGACTTCACGCTCGCGCTGCTCACCGAGGCCAGCGACCTGGAACCGGACACCGTCGTCCAGGCCGTCGACGAGCTGTGGCGGCGCCGCATCATCCACGAGATCGGCGGCGGCTACGACTTCAGCCACGACCTGCTCCGCGACACCGCCTACCACCTGGTCAGCCCGCCCAACCGGTGGCTGCTGCACCAGCGCGTCGCGCAGGCGCTGGAACTGCTGCACGCCGGCGACACCGACCCGGTCTCCGGCCGCCTCGCCGAGCAGTACGCGCGAGGCGGGCGGCCGGACCGCGCGGTCGGTTTCTACCGGCGCGCCGCGGCCTTCGCCTCCAGCACCTTCGCCCACGCCGAGGCGATCCGGCTGCACCAGCAGGCCCTGGACATCGTGCGCGCGCACCCGGACAGCGCCGAGTCCGCCCGTCAGGAGCTGGCGATCCTGGAGACGATGGCGGCACCGCTGAACGCCCGCCACGGGTACGCCTCCCCGCAGTTGCAGCAGGCCCTGGAACGCACGGTCGCCCTCGCCAAGCGGCTGGGGCGGCGGGATTCGATGCTCACCGCGATGGTCGGGCTCTGGGCGTCGCGCTTCGTGCAGGGCCGCACCGCCGACGCCTACCAGGTCGCCACGACCGTGCTGAACCTCGTCGACCCGGACTCCGAGCTGCGTGGATCGGCGCACTTCGCGTTCGGCGGGTCCGCGACGAGCCTCGGGCGGCCCGCCGAGGCGCTGCGGCACTTCGACCTCGCCGTGAAACTGACCCGGGAGGCCCCGTCGCTGACCGTGGGCACCCGCCCGGACGTGCACGCCACCGCGTGGGCCGCGCACCCGCACTGGCTGCTCGGCCACACCGGCGAGGCGCTGGCCGCCTGCCAGGACGCCGTCGACCTCGCCCGGTCCACCGAGCACCCGTACAGCCTCGCCGTCGCGCTGGCCTACGCCGGGATCACCTACCAGATGTGCGGTGAGGTGGACCGGCTCGGCGACACCGTGCGCGAGCTGGGCGAGCTGTGCGACCGATACGGGTTCGCCTACTACCGGGAATGGGGCCTGGTGCTGGGCGGCTGGCGGACCGGGCGGCCCGGCGTCGCGCGGCGCGGCATCGACAACCTGCGCGCGGAGGGCTCGTTCGCGCGGATGCCGTACTGGCTCGCGCTGCTGGCCGACCTGTCCGCGCCGGACGCCGCCCGCGCGACCCTGGACGCCGCGATCGTCGCCGGGCAGGCCCGCGACGACGTGTGGTGGATGCCCGAGGTGATGCGCAAGCGCGCCGCCCTCGACGACCCGGCCACCGCGATCTCCCGGCTGCGCTCGGCGGTGCGGCTCGCCGAGGCGCAGGGCAGTCTCGCGCTGGTGCGGCGGTGCGAGCACGACCTCGGCGTCCGGGCGTGAGCCCGCGCGGGCGAACGCTGCGCGAACGCCCGGTCCCTAGCGTCGTGGCGACCCACCCGAGGAGGAGCCATGACCACCATCGCCACCGCGCCGTTCTCCGAACTCGCCGCCGCCCTGCGCGGAGACCTCGTGCTGCCGCAGGACCCCAACTACGACGCCGCGCGCGCCGTCTACAACGGCCTGATCGACCGCAGGCCCGCCGCGGTCGTCCGGGTTCGCGACACCGCGGACGTCGTCGCGTGCGTGAAGTTCGCGCGGGCGCACGACATCACGATCGCCGTCCGCGGCGGGGGCCACAACGCGGGCGGCCTCGGCGTCGCCGACGACGCCCTGGTGATCGACTTCGCGTTGCTGCACAGCACCACCGTCGACCCCGAGCACCACACCGTCCGCGCCGACGCGGGGTGCACGTGGGCCGACGTCGACCACGCCACGGTCCCGTTCGGCATGGCCGTGCCGTGCGGGTTCCTCGGCTCGACCGGGGTCGCGGGGCTGACGCTCGGCGGTGGGGTCGGATACCTGTCCCGGAAGTTCGGGCTCACCGTGGACAACCTGCTCTCGGCCGACGTGGTGCTGGCCGACGGCACGCTCGTGACCGCGAACGAGACCTCCCACCCGGACCTGTTCTGGGCGCTGCGCGGCGGTGGCGGGAACTTCGGCGTGGTCACGTCGTTCACGTTCCGCGCGCACGACATCGGCGAGCGCGGCGTCATCATCGGCGGGCCGGTGCTCTACGACCTGGCCGACACCGCGGACGTGATGCGCTGGTACCGCGAGCTGCTGCCGTCGCTGCCGGAGGAGCTGTCCGGCTGGCTCGGGCTGCTGACCATCCCGCCGGCGCCGCCGTTCCCGGAGGAGCTGTGGGGACGCAAGGCGTGCGGCATCGTCTGGTGCTACACCGGGTCGCACGACCGCGCGGACGAGGTGCTGGAGCCGGTGAAGACCCACGGTTCGCCGCTGGTGGTGGGCCTGCAGGAGATGCCGCACAACGTCCTGCAGACCGCCTTCGACGCGCTGTACCCGCCCGGGCTGCGGTGGTACTGGAAGGCCGATTTCTTCTCGGAGATCACCGACGAGGCGATCGACGTGCACGTCCGGTACGGGCAGATGCTGCCGACGCCGTTCTCCACGATGCACCTGTACCCGATCGACGGCGCCGCGGCGCGCGTCCGGGCCGAGTCGACGGCGTTCGGCTACCGCGACGGCGGGTGGGCCGGGGTGATCGTCGGGGTGTCGCCGGAGCCGTCGGACGTGGCCGAGATGACCCGCTGGGCCAAGGACTACTGGTCCGATCTGCACCCGACGTCGGCCGGCGGGGCGTACGTCAACTTCATGATGGACGACGAGGGCCAGGAGCGCGTGCGGGCGTCCTACCGCGGCAACTACGACCGGCTGGCGCGGATCAAGGCCCAGTACGACCCGGAGAACGTCTTCCACGTCAACCAGAACATCCGTCCCGCGCGATGATGGGTACGTGCGGACGGAGTGGGTGAGCGCGGTACGGGCGCTCGGTGGCGACGGCGAGGTGGCGGCGGACGCGGCGGCGGACCTGGCCGCCCGGTACGCGGAGCCGCATCGCCGCTACCACGACACGGCGCACGTGCTCGCGGTGCTGCGGGATTCGGCGGCGCTCGCGGCGGAGCTGCGGTTGCCGCCGGAGGAGCGCGCGGTGCTCACCCTGGCCGCCGCACACGACGTCGTGTACGACGGGCGGCCCGGTGAGGACGAACGGCGCAGCGCCGAGTGGGCGGTCTCGTGGCTGCGCCGGGCCGGGGTGTCCGCCGGCCACGTGTCGCGGGTCGAGGAGCTGGTGCTGGCCACGCTGACGCACGCGGCTCCGGACGGCGACCTGACCGCGCAGGCGCTGCTCGACGCCGACCTGGCGATCCTCGGCGCCGGCGAAGCCACCTACGACCGCTACCGCACCGCGGTGCGCGCCGAGTACGCCCCGATCTCGACCGAGTTGTGGCGCGCCGGGCGGTCGGCCGTGCTCGCGGACCTGCTGGCGCGGGAGCCGCTGTACGCCACGGCGGCCGCGCGGTTGCGGTGGGAGGCCGCGGCCAAGGTGAACCTCGCGCGGGAGCTGGCGTCGCTCAGAACGCCGTGACGCCGGTCAGCTCCGCGGACAGTGCCCAGAGCCGCTCGGCCTGGGCGGGGTCCACGGCGTAGTCGCGCACGCCCGCGATCATCTCCGTGCTTTCGGTGGGTTCGGCGATGTCGCAGTCCTCGCAGTAGAGGCCGCCGAGGCCGTCGAGCTGGGGTGAGGTGGCGGCCCAGACCTGGGTGGCCGCGCCCTGCTCCGGGGTCTTGAAGCTGGGGTCGGCGGGGTTGCCGTGCTCGTCGATCCAGCCGGCGGCCAACATGTCCGCGGTGTCGAGGTGCCGCTGCAGTGGCGTGAGGATCGCGCCGGGGTGCAGGGAGAACGCGCGGGCGCGCTCGCGGCCGAGGACGTCCAGCTGCCGCGCGAAGAGCGCGTTGGCCGTTTTCGACTGGGCGTAGGCGAGCCAGCGGTCGTAGCCGCCGTCGAAGTGGACGTCGTCCCACCGGATTCCGGACAGCTGGTGCCCGGCCGAGGACACCACCACCACGCGCGCGCCCGGGGCGATGGCCGGCCAGAGGAGGTTGACCAGCGCGAAGTGGCCGAGGTGGTTGACCGCGAAGTGCGACTCCCAGCCCGGCCCGACGCGGGTTTCCGGGGCGGCCATGATGCCGGCGCCGGCGATGAGGATGTCGATGGCGCGGCCGGAGGCGAGGAACCTCTCCGCGAACCGGTGGACGCTGCCGAGGTCGGCGAGATCGAGTTCGTCCACTTCGGCCGCTTCGCGCGCGGCCGCCGGGCGGCGGGCGGGAACGACGACGTGGGCGCCCGCGCGGGTGAGCGCGCGGGTGGTGGCCAGGCCGATGCCGGAGTAGCCGCCGGTGACGATGGCGAGCTTGCCGGTGAGGTCCACCCCGGCGAGGACCTCGTCGGCGGTGGTGCGGGCACCGAAGCCGGTGCCGAGGGGTTTCTGGATCATGGCCGTGACGCTAGGAGCTCGACCGGCGTCTAGGTCAAGTTACGCTGGGCCGGTGGACTTGAGCATCGGCGAGGTCGCGCGGCGCACCGGGCTGAGTGTGCACACGCTGCGGCTGTACGAGCGGGAGGGCCTGCTGGCGAGCCCGGTCTCCCGCGACGCGAGCGGCCGCCGCGTCTACCGCGAGGCGGACGTCGAGTGGCTGGAGTACTGCACGCGGTTTCGCGCGTCGGGCATGCCGCTCGAGGCGATCCGCCGGTTCGCGGCCCTGGTGCGGCAGGGCCCGGGCAACGAACCCGAGCGGCTGGCGCTGCTGCGGGAGCACGAGGAGCGGGTGCGGGAGCGGATCGCGGAGCTGCAGGAGAGCCTCGCGGTGATCCGGCACAAGGTGACGGCGTACGCCGAGCACGTGGCGGCCGGCCGCGCCGCGGGCCTGTGGGAGCCGGCCGGGTCCACTGTGGATTGACCCGGTCGTGCCCGCTCCGTCGGTGACGGGCCCATGGCCTGACCCCGCTCAGGCCGATGTGACGAAATCGGACGTCCTCGACGCCCGGACCGGGCGCCTGCCGTGATCTTCCGGACCGGCGCGAACCATGCAAAAAGGATCACACCAGCGGTAACACCAGTCTCTCCGGTAACTCTCGTCGCAGAACGAGGGTGCACTGCGTGAGTCACACCCGGGGTGTGGTTAGTCTTCGCCAGCGAATGTCGTCGAGACCGTCCCGGGGGGTCAGGTGCGCAAGACCAGTTCACGGCCGTGGCAGCGCCGGCCACCGAGCCCGCAGCCGCCGCCGAGCAAGCCGCAGCCGATGCCGGGCCGCATCAGCCGCTGAGGAAGCCGTCAAAACGTCCAAACAGGACACGCAGGCGTCCGCCGGTGGTCACCCGCACCCCGGCTACGCTGGCCGCATGCGCTTCGGACTCTTCGTTCCCCAAGGCTGGCGGCTGGACCTGACCGGTATCGAGCCCGCCCGCCAGTGGGAGACCATGCTCGACATCGCCCGCTACGCCGAGAACGGGCCGTACGAGTCGGTGTGGGTGTACGACCACTTCCACACCGTCCCGGCCCCGCTGGCCGAGGCCACGCACGAGGCGTGGTCGCTGATGGCGGCGCTCGGCGCGACCACGAGCCGCGTCCGGCTGGGCCAGATGTGCACCTGCATGAGCTACCGCAACCCGGCCTACCTGGCCAAGGTCGCGGCGACCACGGACGTCATCTCGGGCGGCCGCGTCGAGATGGGCATCGGCGCCGGCTGGTACGAGCACGAGTGGCGGGCCTACGGCTACGGCTTCCCGCCCGCCGGTCAGCGGCTCGGCATGCTCGACGAGGGCGTGCAGATCATGCGGCAGCTGTGGGCCGAGGGCACGGCGACCCTGGACGGCAAGTACTACCAGGTCGACGGCGCCCTGTCGTACCCGCTGCCGCTGCAGGACGGCGGGATCCCGCTGTGGATCGCCGGCGGTGGCGAGAAGAAGACGCTGCGGATCGCCGCCCGGTACGCCCAGTACACCAACTTCGCCGGGGGCGCCGAGGACTTCAAGCACAAGTCCGAGGTCCTCGCCGCGCACTGCGCTGACGTGGGCACCGACTTCGACGCCATCGTCCGCTCGGCCAACTACCACGTCGTCATCGGCGAGACCGAGAAGGACGTGGCCGACCGCCTCGCGTGGATCCGCGCGCACTTCGAGCCGCACCTGTCCGCCGACCTGCTCGAGAGCACCGTGAACTCGTTCGCGAACGGTCCGCTGGTCGGCACCCCCGAGCAGATCGCCGAGCGGCTCACCGAGCTGCGCGGCCTGGGCATGACCTACGCGATCACCTACTTCGCCGACATCGCCTACGACCGCGCGTCGGTGGAGCTGTTCACGAACAAGGTCATCCCCGAGCTGGCCTGACCGCGAACTCGTCCAGTGCGGCGCGCCACGCCGCACGCATCGCGTCGCTGCCGGTGTGGCCGGAGTCGTCGATCACGATCAGTTCGGCGTCCGGCCACACCCGGGTCAGCTCCCACGCGGTCTCCACCGGGCTGCTGATGTCGAACCGGCCGTGGATGAGCTTGCCTGGAATGCCCTTGAGCCGGTGGGCCTCGCGGATCAGCACGCCCTCCTCCAGCCAGGCGGCGTTGGAGAAGTAGTGCGCGCAGATCCGGGTCATCGCGAGCAGGTCGCGGGACGGCCGGTCGCTGTAGGAGTTGGGCACGCCGTTGGGTTCCAGCGAGACCGCGGCGTCCTCCCACGTGCTCCAGTCCCGCGCGGCCTTGTTCCGCACCTCGGGATCCGGATCCGCCAGCAGGCGCGCGTAGGCGGCGAGGATGTCGAAGGTGTCGCCCTCGACGTCGCCGGCGCCGGCCCGGAACCGCTCCAGCTCCGCCGGGAAGAACCGGCCCACCCCGTTGTACAGCCAGTCGATCTCGCGCCGGCGGGTGGTGGTGACCCCGGCGATCACGATCTCGCTGACCCGCTCCGGGTGCCGCTCGGCGTAGGCGAGTTGCAGCGTCGAACCCCACGAGCCGCCGAAGAGCAGCCACTGCTCGACGTCCAGGTGCTCGCGCAGCCGTTCCATGTCCGCGATCAGGTGCTCGGTCGTGTTGTGGGTCAGGTCGGTCGCCGGATCGCTCGCGTGCGGGGTGCTGCGGCCGCAGTTGCGCTGGTCGAACAGGATGATCCGGTAGCGCTCGGGGTCGAAGAAGCCGCGTGAGCTGGTCCAGCCGCCGGAGCCGGGGCCGCCGTGGACGAACACGGCGGGCTTGCCGGCCGGGTTGCCGCACTCGGCCCAGTGGATTCGGTTGCCGTCGCCGACGTCCAGCATGCCTTCGGTGTGGGGTTCGGCGACGGGGTGGAGCTGGGTCATGATCCCTCCAGATGCAACAGTGCTGTTATATTAGCGCTGTGACAATTCCCGGCTCCGAACTGCTCGCCACCCGGCTGCGGCACCTGCTGGAGCTGCTGGACGGCGACGTCGCCGCCATCTACGCCGACCTCGGGCTGGACTGGTTCCGGCCGCGGTTCGCGCCCGTCATCCGGACGCTGGCCGCCGGCCCGCAGCCGATCCGGGACCTGGCCGCCGCCATCGGCGTCACCCATTCGGCGGCGAGCCAGACGGTCGCGCAGATGGTGAAGGCGGAGCTGGTGACGCTGAGCCCGGGTGCGGACGCCCGTCACCGCATCGTCCACCTGACGCCCAAGGCGGCGGACCTGCTGCCGGTGCTGGACGCGGAGTGGGCGGCGACCTCCGCGGCGGCGAAGGATTTCGAAGCCGGGCTCGCCTACCCGCTCAGCCGGCTGGTCGACGAGGCGATCGAGGCCTTGCGTGAGCGCCCGATGCGGCAGCGGATCGCCGACGCGGCACCGGATCTGCTCCGCTGACGACGAGCAGGTTTCGCGTTCTCTTGATCGGGGTACAACGACGCTCCATGCCCGTTGAACGAACAGCGGAGGACCGTCTTGCCGGATTCAGCCCAGATCTGCGACAGAACCAGCGGCGTGCCCCTGCTGGGCGCGCCCCACCTCGCCGGGCTCCGGCGGCACCTCCGCGAGCTTCTGGGCGGGGAGGACGAGGAAGCGGTCGCGCGGGCGCTCGTCGTCGCCGACACCCTCGCCAGTCTCGCCTGCCGCCACGCCCACCCGCCGTTCACCGTCCGGTTGCGGTACGCCGAGGGCGTGAGCCTGCGGGCCGAGATCCGCGAGCTGCGCTGCGGCACCCTGCCCGGTCACGCGGCGCTGCGGCTCCCGCTGCACATCCTCGACTGCCTCGCCCGCACCTGGTGCGTCGATCTGCAGGACCACCACGGTGTGCTCGTCGCCGAGGTCGACCTGGCCGGGTGAAATCCGGTTGCGCCACCCCGCGGCGGACGTGAGGCTGCCGCACGTGACCGAAGCGTTCTTCGCGTTGTTCCACGGCCTGCCGCGGCAGGGGCCGGGGTCGGACGCCACCACCCTCCGCCTCCTCGAACTCGCCGCGCCGCTGCCCGAGCGGCCCCGCGTGCTCGACCTCGGGTGCGGCCCCGGCCGGTCCGCGCTGCTGCTGGCGAAGGCCGGTGCCCGGGTGACCGGCCTCGACACCCACCAGCCGTTCCTCGACGCCCGCGACCGGGCGGCCGAGGGGCTCGACGTGGAGACCGTCAACGCCTCGATGGCCGAGCCGCCGTTCCCGGACGGCACGTTCGACCTCCTGTGGGCCGAGAGCGCGGTGTTCGTCCTCGGGTTCGACACCGCGCTGCGCACGTGGAAGCGGCTGCTCAAGCCGGGCGGCACGCTCGTGCTCACCGAATGCGAATGGTCCACCGGCGAGCCGTCCGCGGCGGTCCGGGAGTTCTGGGACGCGCAGTATCCACTGCGGACGACCGCGCAGAACACCGCCGCGGCGGAAGCGGCCGGCTACCGGGTGGACGCGGTGCTGCCGCAGCCGGACAGCGACTGGTTCGACGAGTTCTACGACCACCTGGAAGCCCGCGCCGACGCCGCCGACACCAGTGACCCGGCGATGGCCGAGGCGGTCGCCGCGGCGCGGCGGGAGATCGCCATGCGGCGCGAGCACGGCGCGGAGTACCAGTACACCGGCTACGTGCTCCGTACATACCAGTAGGTACACTCGCGCGGGTGTACGCCACGCAGTACGAGATCAGCCTGCCGGCCGACTACGACATGGGCATCATCCGCAAGCGGGTGGCCGACCGCGGGCACGCGCTGGACGACCGCGCGGGGCTCGGCCTGAAGGCGTACCTCGTCCGGGAGAGCCCGAACCAGTACGCGCCGTTCTACCTGTGGCGCGACACCGGCCGGATGGCGGAGTTCCTGGCCGGTGGCGGCGGTTTCCACAACATCGTGCGGGATTTCGGCCGCCCGGTGGTGCGGCACTGGACGGGCCTGGCGTTCGAGCGCGGCCCGGTGTTCGACGCGGTCCCGCGGCGGGCTTCCCGTCTCATCACGCCGATCCCGGACGGCGACCCGGCGAGCGCTGTAGAAGAGGCACTCGCCGGGGCGTCCGTGATCGCTCGTGAGTCCGGCGTGCACAGCGTGGCGCTCGCGCTGGACCCGCACCACTGGCAGCTGGCGCGGTTCATCCTCGGCGAGGATGACGGCGAGGCCACCGAGCGGTACGAGGTGCTGCACCTGTCGGTGCCGGAACTGGCCGCCGTCCGCGTGGGACGGCAGTGGTAGCTCAGCCGGCGACCTCGGCGAGGAGGTCCAGGCCGGCCGTCCACTCGCCGAGGCCGCTGCCGGAGTTGAGGTGGCCGTGCCCGGCGAGTACGCGCCGGGGGACCCGCCACGCGTCGGCGAGCGCGGCGGACGCCGCCGGGTCGCAGTAGGGGTCGTCGTCGCTCGCGACGACCAGGCCGGGGCAGGGCAGTGGCCGGGCCCGCAGGTCTGCGAACGCCGGCGCGGCCTGGCGGGGGAACGCCGGTCCCCGCGGATCCGGTGGTGCGACCAGGAAGGCGGCGACGCCGTGCGGTGGTGCCGAGACCAGCCACTCGGCGGCCGCCCAGCAGCCGAGACTGTGCGCCACCAGCACAACCCGGTCGTCGCGGCGCACCGCGGCCGTATGGGCGGCCCCGATTGCGGCCACCCAGTCCGCGAGGTCCGGCTCGGCCCAGGAGGCCGGGGCGATCCGGACGGCCGAGGCGCCCCACCGCGCCTCCCACGCGGTCTGCCAGTGCTTCTCGTCCGATCCGTCGATGCCGGGGATGATGACGTACGCGACCAACGTCCACCGCCACTTCCATTCGTGGCGCCCGCCCCTCGCGGGCGCTGCCCGAGGGGATTGTGAATGGACCAGCTGTGCGTGACGGGCGTGGCAAGCGATCTCAAGGGAAGTGGCGGCGACAACGATGGAATCACTCGACGAGATCGACCGCGCGATCCTGGAGTTGCTGCAGGCCGACGGCCGGCTCAGCGGCGCCGAGGTGGGCCGCCGGGTGGGGCTGTCCCAGCCGGCGGCCGCCGCGCGCATCCAGCGCCTGGAGAAGAGCGGCGTCATCCTCGGCTACCGCGCCGTCGTCGACCCGGCCGCGGTCGGGTTGAACATCCACGCCGTCGTCCGGTTGCGCACCACGCACGCCCGGCTGGCGAAGGCGCTCGCCCTCGCCGAGCGGATTCCCGACGTCGTCTCGACGGTCCGGGTGACCGGCGAGGACTGCCTGCTGTTCGACGTGCACTGCACGCACGCCGAACGGCTCGAGCAGGTCGTGGACTCGCTGGCCCGCTTCGGGCCGGTCACCACGTCGCTCGTGTTGCGCAGCTACCCGCCGAAGCCGCTGCCTACCCCTTGACGCACACCACCTGCTTGAGGTGCGCGACGACTTCCACCAGGTCGGTCTGCGCCCGGATCACCGAGTCGATGTCCTTGTAGGCGGCCGGGATCTCGTCGACCACGCCCTCGTCCTTGCGGCACTCCACGCCGCTGGTCTGGGCGGCGAGGTCGGCCGCGGTGAACGTCTTGCGGGCCTTGGTCCGCGACATGCGCCGCCCGGCGCCGTGCGACGCCGAGTGGAACGAGGTCTCGTTGCCGAGGCCGCGCACGATGTAGGAGCCGGTGCCCATGCTGCCCGGGATGATCCCGAGGTCACCCGAGCCGGCGCGGATCGCGCCCTTGCGGGTGACCAGCACGTCCACGCCGTCGTAGGTCTCCTCGGCGACGTAGTTGTGGTGGCACGAGATCGGCTCGTCGAACCGCACGCCGGGCACCGTGTCGGCCACCGCCTGCTGCACGAGCGCGACCATGGTGGCGCGGTTGCGGGCCGCGTACTCCTGCGCCCAGAACAGGTCGCGCCGGTACGCCTCCATCTCCGGGGTGCCGGCGACGAACACGGCCAGGTCGCGGTCGGGCAGGTCCGCGTTGTGCGGCAGCTTGCGGGCGATGTCGATGTGCCGCTTGGCCAGCTCGTTGCCGATCCCGCGCGAGCCCGAGTGCAGCATCAGCCACACGCGGCCGGCGTCCGGGCCGCCCTGCTCGAGGCAGACCTCGATGAAGTGGTTGCCGCCGCCGAGGCTGCCGATCTGCGCCCGCGCCCGGTCGCGCAGGTTCTGCACGCCGGTGTGCAGGTGCCCGAACGCCTGCCAGAACTCGTTCCAGCCGCCGGTGCCGGGCACGTGCGCGGGGTCGACCGGGGTGCGGTGCATGGCGAAGCCGACCGGAACGGCGTCCTCGATGCGGCGCCGCAGCCGGCCGAGGTCGTCGGGCGGGTGGTCGGCGGTCAGCGAGGTGCGGACCGCGCTCATGCCGCAGCCGATGTCCACGCCCACCGCGGCGGGGGAGACCGCGTCCCGCATGGCGATCACGCTGCCGACCGTCGCGCCCTTGCCGTAGTGCACGTCCGGCATGACGGCCAGACCGTGCACCCACGGCAGGTTGGCGACGTTGTGCAGCTGACGCATCGCGGCGTCCTCGACGGTCGCCGGGTCGGCCCACATGCGGATCGGCACGCGGGCGCCCTCGACGGCGGTGAACATCCGAAGATCCTTTCGCTGGAGTGGATCCACAGGGTTACCCGCGAAAGGTCCCGGAGCAACCGGATTTCAGTAGTCGTCGCGCCCGGTGAGTTGTTCCTCGAGCAGCTCGGCGGAGCTGGTGACCAGCGCGAGCGGGTCGACGAACTCGTTGATGTCGAGGTTCGCCAGCGGGAGTGAGTGCCGGAGCACCAGGTACTCGCCCATGACGACCACCCCGCCCACGACGGTGGTGTGCCCCACCTCGGCGAGGACCCCGACCACGTCCACTTCGTCCACCCGCGCGAACGGGGTCGCGATCTGGATCCACTCGTCCCGCCGATCGAGAACCTCCCGGGCGATGACGACGATCTGGGTGCGCTCTTCCTCCTCGGGATCGGATTGGAAACGCACCCGGATGCGCAGTTCGTCCGGTTCGTCCCGGATCACCTTGTACTGCTGCCGGATGAACGTCGCGAGATCGCGCCAGGTCGTCACCCCAGGAGTTCCCTTCTTCGTGCCCGGATGGTCACGGGAAGTGAAGCACAGATGATCTAGGAACGGGACGGCACCAGGAAGATACGCACCCGAACCGCCGGCCGGCAACGCAACGGAACCGACCTCGCCACAGGCCGCGCGGCAGCCCTGCAAACCGGCGCCCGGCAACGGCAGTGGCCCGGCACTCGCCTGCCCGCGCGGCAGCCCAGCAAACCGCCGCCCGGCAACGCAAGTTGACCGACTAGGTCCTGTCCTGTAATTGATCTAGCTGCGGTTCTGGTTTGATCTTGGGTTGTGGTGGGTCGGGGTGAGGTGACGGATCGGGCGTGGGCGTGGATCGAGCCGCTGCTGCCGCCGGTGTCGGGTCG